>CALYAE010000023.1 GCA_944393435.1 uncultured Clostridia bacterium | reverse complement strand
AGAGTCACGCGATATATATTCATAGATAGAATCTATATCTTCATGTGCCTCATTTGACATCAAAACTTGCATATTTTTTTCTCATCCTTTCTTTAGATTCTTCAATAGTCATTACTCTACCATTTTTAATATCATCTTGGCTTTTTTGTAATTTTGAATGCAAATATAAAGTATAAATTGCATCATCCCAAGTAGTATCGTCTGGTAAAGTATTAACTGTTGCAAGAATTTCTTGTTTTTTGCTAATCATAATTTTTACCATCCTTTCTTTAAAAATTTCTAATATTAGTATAACACAAATTAATGTAAAATACTATTACTTTTAAAAATTCCAATGAATAACAACATAGAAAGAATTTAGGGAATAATAAAGTACAATCCATTTATAGAAGAAAATAAAGGAATTACTTTAATCGCGCTAGTAGTCACAATAACAAGTAGTTATGATACAGCAGATGACAGTCATACCTTCTTTTCTTTTCGCCTCTTACTTTATGTAAGGTAGCTCAATTACTGATGTGCATACTAGTTTTAAGAATGATAATAGGGAATGACAACTTTACCATCACCAATTGTCGAAAAATAGCAACATTTTTTAGAAAGAAATTCTAGAAAATAGTTGCTATTTTTAGCTTTTTAGGATAAAATCTAACAAGAAAGTGAAAAAACAATAGAAAAAATTACTTAAGGAGGAAGAAAGTTGATAACCTTAGAAGATGTAAAGCAAAATGAAGAAGTAAAGCATTTAGTACTAAGTTCCCAAAAACAACTAAATGCCTTAGGATATACAGAACACTCTGTAAGACACATTAGCATAGTATCAAAGCGTGCAGCAGAAGTATTAAAAACCTTAAATTATCCAGAAGAAAGAATTGAACTTGCCAAAATTGCAGGGTACTTGCATGATATTGGAAACTGTGTCAATCGTGTAGACCATGCCCATACAGGTGCTATTCTTGCCTATGAAATTTTAAAAGACATGGGAATGGATGCGCAAAAAAGAACCGAAATCATGATGGCAATTGGAAACCATGATGAACAAACAGGAACAGCAGTAAGCGACATTTCAGCGGCACTGATCCTAGCAGATAAATCAGATGTGCATAGAGATAGGGTAGTTAACCACAATATTTCAACATTTGATAAACATGATAAAGTCAACTATGCAGTAACTAGTGCCAACTTTATCATTAACAAAGAAAAAAGAAAAGTAACTTTAGATTTAACAATTGACACTAATATTTCACCAGTATTAGACTATTTTGAAATTTTTATGGATAGAACGATGATGAGCAAATACGCAGCAAAATATTTAGGAATTTGGTTTGAATTAATTATTAATGATACAAAACTATTGTAAAAATAAAGGGAGGAAATAAAAGTGAAAGCAGAACAAAGATTAAAAGTAGCATTCATCATTTTATTAATTGTATTGATTTGTTTGATATCATTTGGAGGAATTTACATTCAAAATACAAAATTTGTAGAAGACATCATACCAGAGTATAGTTTAGGAATGGACCTAGAAGGAAGTAGGGTCATCAGTTTAGTGGTAAGTGATGCCGTAAATGAAGTGATCAAGGAAAATTATGAAAAATCCAAAGAAATCTTTGAAAAACGTTTACAACAAATGAAATTATATGATGAAAATTTAACAGAAATGGAAGTAGAAGATTATACCATTCGCTTTGACGAAGAAACAGGCAAAACCATTTTACAATTACCAGAAAATGAGTTTACAGATATGATTGCTCAATATACTGCAATTAAAGGTACCTTTGAAGTTGTAGATGAAGAAGGAAATGTTTTACTAAATAATACACATCTAAAAAATGCACAAGTAGGCTACCAAACAGCGGAAACAGGAACAACCGTTTATTTAACGATTCAATTTAATGAAGAGGGAACTAAAATTTTAAAAGATATTAGTAATACCTTTATTAAAACAACAGATGAAGAAGGAGAAGAAACGACTAAAACAGTCGAACTAAAACTAGATGATACCACAATACTTAGCACTTATTTTGAAGAAGAAATTGCAAATGGAATTTTAAATTTATCCATTGGGCAGGCAAGTAGCAATACAAATGATTTTTCTACTTACCTTCAAGAAGCATCTAATTTAGCTTTATTATTAAATACAGGGGCACTTCCTGTTTCTTATACCATGGAAGAAAACCGTTATGTGATGTCAGATATAACAAGGCAAATGTTTCAAATTCCTGCTATTGTGGTAATTAGCCTCATTGTAGTTGGAATGATTGTATTCATCATAAAATATAGAAAAAACGGCTTATTTGTAGCTATTAGTTTACCTGGCTATATTGCCATTTTCTTATTAGTCCTTCGCTATACAAATGTAATGCTTACTATGGAAGGAATTGTTGGAATTTTGATTGCTATTATTTTAAATTATATTTTCTGCACTTATCTATTACATTTATTAAAAAAGAACGAAGCAAAAACACAACTAGAAGCATCTATTCAATTTAAAGAAGCAATTCTAAAAGCAGTATGGATTATTATTCCAGTATCCATTACAGCAATTGTATTATGTTTTTCTGGCTGGCTTCCAATCTTTAGTTTTGGAATGGTAATGTTCTGGGGAATTGTACTTATGATTTTATATAACCTTATTATCACAAGAACTCTTATCATATCTTGTACAAAAAAATAAAATAGAAATACAGCATAATAGGAAAGGAATAGAAGTAAAATGAGGAAGAAAATAATTTATGGAATATTAATTTGTATTATTATTGCAGGTGCAGTTATCATAGGAGTAAAGGGATTAGAAGTTGATATTGCTTATAGTAAAAATGTAAGAATTGATGTTTATCTAGGTAAAACTTTTGAAAATGAGGATATGAAACAAATTGCACAGGAAGTATTTGGCGATAATAGAATTTTAGTACAAAAAGTAGAATACTATGAAGATATGGCATCCATCACAATTAAACAAGAAAATGCTGAAAATATGGACGAAAAGTTAGAAGAGCTTAACACGAAGATTAATGAAAAATATGACCTGGAAAATTCAGTAGAAGATATTCAAGTGACTTATCAACCAAAAATAAAACTTTCTAGTATTTTGGCACCATATATTGTTCCACTTATGATTAGTAGTATTATCATTTTAATTTATATCATTGTACGTTATAGAAAAATTGGAATCATAAAAACGGTTGCGTTTTATGCTTTAGTGATTTTTGCCGTAGAAGCACTTTTCTTGTCTATTTTGGCAATTGCAAGAATCCCTGTGAACCGTTTAGTAATGCCAATAGGATTATCTGTTTATGTAATTTGTGTAACGAGTATCACTGCTATGAAAGAAAAACAACTAGCAAGTTTTAGAGAAGAAGAACAAAAAAAGAAAAAATAAAAAAATAGATACCAAAAAACGACAATATTCATACAATATAGTATGGATATTGTTTTTTTATCTTTTGAGGAATAAAAAAAGGAAAAATTAGAAAAATAGAAAGAAAGGGAAGAAATGTGTTTAGAAAAATAAAAAGAATTTTTAATCGTAGTAGCAAAGAAATGAGTAGCTTACAGGAAATGCAAAAAATATTAAGCAATGGTGGGGTTTTACTAGATGTTAGAAGTAATCAAGAATATGAAGAAGGTCATCTGCCGTCAGCCATTTGTCTTCCAGTTTATCATTTAAAAACAAAAATCGGAGAAGTAGTACCAAATAAACAAACAACTATTGTTGTATATTGTAGCAGTGGAAGTCGTAGCAAACAAGCTAAAATGCAGTTAGAACAAATGGGTTATCAAAAGGTATATAACTTAAATGGAGGGTTAAACAGTATTTCATAAAACTTCATGGAACATGTTACCATTTATCAGAATAAAGAATAAAATATGTATAGCTAAAGACATTTTAGTAGATAATAATGAGCAAGAAAGGAGACTTATGATTTCATGAAATCATTTTGCATAAAAACCAATAATAAACAGATATTAAGTTATCTACTAAATAGAATACAAAAAATTGATTTTGAGAATTTAACGTATTCTCAAAATCAATTTAAGATTTATGAAAATATTATCATCCATTACCAAGGAGAAAAAAATTTAGAATTTTATGAGTTTTTAAGTGAACTATTAGAGGAAGTCATTATAGAATTTTATGAAGAAAAAATCATAAAACACCTAATTTCTTATAATTATTTTTATTTTGACGAATATGAAAAAGTAAAAATATTAGATAATGCTATCCAAATGGTGGATTCAGAAGAATATATAAAAGCAGTAGAAGAAGAAAAAGTAATTAGGCAAGAAATTAAAAAATATGTACAAGAACACAAAACAATGATATTAGATGGTTTTGTTTATTTTAGACTAAAAAAATATTTCCATTGCCTAGATGAACTAGTAGATATGGCAGTGAACCAGTATATTATAGAAAAAGAATATACGGAATTTATTAATTTACTTAAAATTTATATTGATACTAAAATACCAGAATATGAACTATTACATTTAATTTATAATAGTGGAGAATCTATTTTATTAGATGAGAATAAAAATATGATATCCATTTCTGAAAATATTTATCAGGCAAATTACTTATCTGATATTTCATTTTCCTCTAATGACTATGCTTTAAATACTCTTTTGACGTTAGTTCCAAAGAAAATAGAAATTCATTTAATTGATGAGGAGGATGAATTTATTCACACTTTAAAACTAATTTTTGAGCAAAGAATTTCGATTTGTAAAGAGTGTAATATTTGTAAAACTTATCGACTTTTAAATAGTGTAAAAATGACTCATTAATTGTTTACGAAAAGAAAAATGTATGGTATAATGTGGCTGTAAAAAGAAATGGAGGTTATTATGGAACAAGAAAAGAAGAAGTTAGTTACCATACTAGTACCAGCATATAATGAAGAAGAAGTACTATACCTATTGTACGAAAGACTAGAAAATTTGATGAATAGTAATCCAAAATATGATTTTGAGATTCTATTAGTGAATGATGGAAGTAAAGATAAAACCCTTTCTATTATGCAAGAGTTAAGACAAAAAGATAAAAGATTCTGCTATTTGAATCTATCTAGAAATTATGGAAAAGAAACTGCGATGATTGCAGGGCTAGATTACTGTAAGGGAGATGCTGTTGTTATTATTGATGCAGATTTGCAAGATCCACCAGAATTAATCCCAGAAATGATTAAGTATTGGGAAGAAGGCTATGATGACGTATATGCTAAAAGAAGAACTAGAGAAGGGGAAACATGGCTTAAGAAATTTACCTCTAAAATGTATTACAAAGTACTACAAGCCTTTACGAGAATCGAAATTCAAAAAGATACAGGAGATTTTCGTTTGCTAGACAGACGTTGTATAGAAGCACTAAGGTCTATGAGAGAATCTCAAAGATATACCAAAGGTCTATTTAGCTGGATTGGATACAATAAAAAAGAAATTTTATATGATAGAGATCCAAGAGCAGCAGGAAAAACCAAATGGAATTATGGTAAATTAATTGATTTATCGATTGATGGAATCACTTCTTTTACTACATCTCCATTAAGATGGGCAGCTTTAATTGGTGTGTTAGTTTCTTTTATTGGATTTGTGTACATGCTTTATATTATTATTAAAACTTTAGTTACTGGAATTGATGTACCAGGTTATGCATCCACGATGGTAGTTATTTTATTCCTAGGAGGAATTCAACTCATTTTCTTAGGTATAATTGGAGAATATTTAGGACGAGCATTTAACGAAACAAAACATAGACCACTTTATTTTATTGATCGTTATAATGAAGAAAAAGAAACCAATGAACACTTGAATAAATAATAAAAAAGCACCAGATTTTTCTGGTGCTTTTATCTATAAATCTTATAATCTATCTCAGGAAAAATACAATCCTTTTTTTCAATATCTTCTAAAAATGCAATAAATTCATCATCGATTTGATTTTGTATTAATCCATTATATAATTTGGTAAATCTACCAATATGTTCTTTAATTCTTTTTTTGGCATAATCTACCATCGTTCCGTTAGTAATGATAAATAACCAATCACTACTTTGTGCTAATAGTAATTCTCTAGCGCATTGGTTTAAAGCACGTAAATAAATTGTTTTGTTTTGTGGTATAGATTGCTCTAAGCCTGCAAAGCGATTAGCGAGTTCTACCATTCTATCTCCAGCTTGGTGCAAATGCTTATGAGCATAATCATTGGTATGATTTAGCCAAACCTCGTTATAACCATTTGCTCCCCAACTAGAGCGACAAGGAGTAGCAATTTGCATTAATGGATATTGGTCAATATATTCACTAGGAGTAATTAATTTAAAATTACATTGATCGTAAAACACTTTCTTAAATAATAGATAAAGAAAGTTAGGACCTTCATACCACCAATGTCCAAAAAGTTCTGCATCATAAGGGCAAACAATTAAAGGGGGATTGGTAGTAAAAGAAGCTAAACGGTTAATTTGCTCATTTCTACTATCAAAAAAATGGCCAGCTTGTTTTTCACATGAGTCTTGTGCCCATTGGATATTATAATAATCTTTCGGGCAGTCTTTTCCGGTAATACGGTAATATTTAATGCCAGTATGAACTCTTGCACCATTGGAAGCAATATAAGGTTTTATATAATCATAAGGAGCATCATAGCCAATGTCACGGTAAAATTCACGATAATTAAAATCACCAGGATATCCGTTAATTGAGCTCCAAACTTGCCTTGAAGATTCAATATCACGCCCAAATGCGATAATCCCATTTGGAGAAACAATAGGGGCAAAAGTACCATAAATAGGAGTTGGGTTTGCATACAAAATACCATGGGATTCTGTAATAATGTACTCAATCCCAAACTCTTTTAAATATTGATCAGCTTCAGGAATATAGCCACATTCTGGAAGCCAAATACCACGAGGTTTTCTTCCAAAATATTTTTCGTAAGTTTGTACTCCCACTGCAATTTGAGCTCTTACAGTTTTTTCATTCACATATAAAATAGGAAAAAATCCATGAGTTGCTCCACAAGTAATAATCTCTAAATAACCTGCATCTTGAAAATGTTTAAAACCTTGAATTAAATTAGTTTTATAAACTTCTTTAAATAAATATCAATCATGGCGATATCGGTCAAAATAGTAATGAGCTAGGCTATTTTCTTGTGGGTTTTGTTTGGTACGTTCTATTTCTTTTTGGGCAAGTTCAATATGTTTTTCTAAGTATTGAATATAACGTTCTTGCAATAATTTGTTATCAAGCATATTTAAAAGAGGGGGAGTCATTGACATCGTAATACGAAAATCAACTTTTTCCTCCTCTAATTTTTTAAAATTTGTGAGTAAAGGAAGATAAGTTTCAGAAATAGCTTCATAAAGCCATTGTTCTTCCAAATAATCTTCACTTTCAGGGTGATGGATAAAAGGTAAATGTGCATGCAAAATAAAACTTACATAACCTTTTATATCAGACATTTTAAAGTTCCTCCTTGTAAATATTGAGTCTTTTGCTACCTAAAAATATTAAGATGAAGAAAGGGGAGTATTTAACACATTTTCTTTTAATTCATCTTGATAAATTTGCTTATAAAAGTCATAAATATTATAAATTTCTCCGATGTTTTGCATAAAAGTAAAAGAAGCAATATTTTTTTCTTCTACCTTGTGACTTTTGACATCTTGAAGAAAAATCGTTTTTCCTAATTTTTCAAATAAAATATGATCATTTGGTGTTTCTAAAGTTTCAGAACAGCTAATTGCAACATAGCTTTGATTTGCACTAGAATTACTTTGTGGTTCATCTAATGGAACAAAAGGCAATCTATTTTTCATTCTACGAATCAAAGTTACCTCATATTTACAATCACTATCAGGAATCGATAAATACCAACTATTAGCATAATCGTTTACTTCGATTTCAAAACTATAATTTTTGGTTTTATTAGTAATTAGTAAAAAAGGAGAAGTTTCTTGAAAGAAATTATCACCATACTTTTTCATCAATTTTTCTTTATCTTTTTCAGAAATATCCCAATAAACAAATAAAATTTTAGGAGTTTGTGCAAGAATCTTAACAACTGTTTGATTATAGCTTGTAGGCAAATCATAGTATTCATTTTTTAACGTATCACTTTTAGTAGCAGTACGTTTTTTAGTAGTTGCTTTCTTAGGTGTTTTAGTAGTTTTAGCTACTTTAGTTGCTTTAGATGTTTTATTAGTAGTTGTTTTTGCACGCTTAGCTACTTTTGTTGCTGATGTTTGCTCTTTTTTTATCATTTCTTCTTTTGCTTTCCTTGGCATTTTTTCCTCCGTCTTTTGCATAAAAAATCTTCCTATTAATAGTATATCAAAATAAAAATAAATTCAATAGGAATAAGAAAATAAATCTAATAAAATTTTCAAAAACTTTGAAAAAAATTGTTTACTTTTGTCTAATTTTTGTATAGAATAATCTTAAGCAAAAAAGAGATAAGCAAAAGAAAAATAGGGAAAGGGGCTATATCAATGAAAATATTAATGTTAACTTGGGAGTATCCACCAAGAATTGTAGGAGGAATTGCAAGAGTTGTACACGATTTATCAAAAAAATTGATTAAAGATGGCCATGAAGTAACTGTTGTAACCTATAAAGAAGGAGATTTGCCAGAATATGAAAATGATAAAGGAGTAGAAGTATACCGTGTAGAAAATTACATGATTAAACCAAATAGTTTTATTGATTGGATTTTACAATTGAATTTTAATATGGTAGCAAAAGCAACCGAAATTATGAACGAAAAAGGAAAATTTGATGTAATCCATGCACATGATTGGCTAGTAGCAACATCAGCCAAAACACTAAAACAAGCCTTCCATATCCCAATGGTAGCAACTATTCATGCTACCGAATCTGGTAGAAACTCAGGAATTCATGATGAAACACAAAGATATATTAATGATACA
>CALYAE010000022.1 GCA_944393435.1 uncultured Clostridia bacterium | reverse complement strand
GACAAGCTCCATTTTTATCTGTTTGTATGTATCTAGGTGAAACAGACGAATATAAAAAAGAATTAGCAATGGTAATTGAAGAATTCTTAAAACAAAGAATTGAAGGATTCAAAAATGAAAAAGGAGTTTATGTTACTCCTGCATTCCCTAAATTACTTTATGTATTAGAAAAAGACAATATCACAGAAGATAGCAAATATTGGTACTTAACAGAACTTGCTGCAAAATGTACTGCTAAAAGGTTAGTACCAGACTACATTTCTGAAAAGAAAATGTTAGAATTAAAAATAGATAAAAACGGAAATGGAAATTGTTATCCATGTATGGGATGTCGTTCTTTCTTAACCCCTTATGTAGATCCAGAAACGAACAAACCTAAATATTATGGAAGATTCAATCAAGGTGTAGTAACCATCAATCTAGTAGATGTTGCATTATCCTCAGATAGAGATATGGACAAGTTCTGGAAAATTTATGAAGAAAGATTAGAATTATGCCATAAAGCATTACAAATTAGACATGAAAGATTAAGCAAAGTAACCAGTGATGTAGCACCAATTCTATGGCAACATGGAGCTTTAGCAAGACTAAAAAAAGGAGAAAGCATTCACCCATTATTACATGGTGGATACTCTACCATTTCTCTTGGATATGCAGGACTATATGAATGTGTAAAATACATGACAGAACATAGTCATACAGATAATGGAGAAGGAAAAGATTTCGGACTTAAGGTTATGCAAAAATTAAATGATAAATGTAAAGAATGGAAAGAAGCAGAAAATATTGATTATAGTGTATATGGATCACCAATTGAATCTACAACCTATAAATTCGCAAAATGCTTAAAGAAAAGATTTGGAGTAGTAGAAGGAATCACAGATAGAAGCTATATTACTAACTCTTACCATATTCCTGTATTTGAAGAAATTGACGCATTTTCTAAATTAAGTATTGAAAGTCAATTCCAACAGTTAAGTCCAGGAGGAGCAATTTCCTATATCGAAACACCAAACCTACAAAATAATATAGATGCTGTACTACAAATGATTCAATTTATCTATGATAATATTATGTATGCAGAATTAAACACAAAATCAGATTACTGCCAAGAATGTGGATTTGATGGTGAAATTCTAATTGATGAAAATCTAGAATGGTATTGCCCAAATTGTGGAAACAGAAACCATGACACTTTAAATGTAGCAAGAAGAACATGTGGATATATTGGAAGTCAATTCTGGAACAAAGGAAGAACTCAAGAAATTAAAGAAAGAGTACTTCATATAGATAACAAAGATGTAGAGGTACCAAAGAAAGAAGAAACAAAAGTAGCAGTGTAAAAGCTGCTCTTTTGAATATTAAGATAGTAAATACAAAAATAGAGTAATATTTTAGTAAAAGAATGAAAAGAGGCAAAATACATGAGATATAACAAAATTAGAAAAATGGATATTTCAAATGGACCAGGGGTCAGAGTATCTATCTTTATGCAAGGATGTACTTTTCATTGTAAAAATTGTTTTAACCCAGAAACTCATGATTTTATGGGAGGACAAGAGTTTACACAAGATACCATAGAACAAGTACTAGGGTTATGTGAAAACCAAAACATTAAAGGGCTATCTATTCTAGGTGGGGAACCAATGCATCCAATGAACATAGAAGGTAGTACACAGCTTGCCAAAGCATTTAAAGAAAAATTCCCTCATAAAACTTTATGGGTATGGACAGGTTTTTTATTTGACAAAGACTTACAAAACAAAGAAATACTAAACTATATCGATGTTTTAGTAGATGGACAATATGTAGATGAATTAAGAGATCCAAGACTAAAATATAGTGGATCTTCCAATCAAAGGGTAATTGATGTACCAAAAAGTTTAAAACAAGGTAAAATCATATTTTTTGAAAATTCATAGAACAAAACGCTTTAAAATATTGACAAATTTAACTAAGACAGGTATAATAATCAAGTACGAAGACCTTACCTAAAAAAGTAAGCCATTCGGTTTTAAGAAAATCCCACACGTAAGAGTGTAATTACTGAAGGGAGGGGAACAAAATGTCAGAAGTTAAAGTGAATAATGGTAATATAGAAGATGCCTTAAAAAGGTTTAAAAGGCAATGCGCAAGAAACGGAGTCTTACAAGAAGTAAGAAAAAGAGAACATTATGAAAAACCAAGTGTAAAAAGAAAGAAAAAATCAGAGGCAGCTAGAAAAAGAAAATTTTAAAAAAGAAAATGAGGAATGAAGTTATTAGAGCAATTTCATTCCTTTTTTAAAATAAAAAGGAGAGGATTTACATGTTAAAAGAAAAATTGTTAGAAGACTTAAAAAATGCGATGAAACAAAAAGATAATATTCGCAAAAATGTAGTACAGATGGTAAGAGCTGCCATTTTACAAGTAGAAAAAGATAAACAAATACAAGTAGATGATTCTAAAATTGTGGAAATTATTGCAAAAGAAGCTAAAAAAAGAAAAGATTCTATCCCAGACTATGAAAAAAGTGGAAGGCAAGATTTATTAGACCAAATCAAACAAGAAATTGCAATCTTAGAAGAATATTTACCAGAACAATTATCTGAAGAAGAATTAACCGTTAAATTACAAGAAATTATTAAAACGGTAGGAGCTACTTCCATGAAAGATATGGGAGTTGTTATGAAAACAGCAAAAGAACAACTTGGTGCTAGTGCTGATGGGAGAACGATAAATGAGATTGTAAAAAAGCTATTAAGCTAAAATTATATTAATAAAAACAAAGAAAGTGCCTTAAAATAAGATAAATCTACAAAAAATATAATGATTCTTGCGCCTTGTTGTCGCAGGTAAACCTGCTCCATTCGCGCTTCGCTTGATCGCTACGCGGCTACTTCGAATTCATTATATTTTTTGCATCCTTTAAATTTTATTTTTTAGGCACTTTCTTTGTTTTTTAAAATGGTAAAATGAACTTATTTGTATTGCATAATTTCTTAAAAATATATTATAATAATAAAGATAAAAAATGTTAGTATCTAGTATAAAATTAAAGGAAGGAAAAAATATGAATTACCAAAAACAAGAAATAAAAGAGGGAATCACTCTTCATCAAATTGATACAAAAAACTATAAAACAAACCTATATGCTATCTTTTTAGCAACACCACTTAAAAGAGAAAATGTAACTAAAGATGCATTACTTACAGCAGTCCTAAGAAGAGGAACTAAAAACTTAAAAACGCAAGAAGAAATTAATCAAAAATTAGAGATGATGTATGGTGCAAGTTTTGACTGTGGTGTAGAAAAAACAGGAGATAATCACATCATGAAATTCTACTTAGAAACCCTATCAGAAGAATTTTTGCCAAAACCAGAAAAACTAACCAAAGAATCTATTCAAATTTTATTAGATATGGTATTTAATCCAGTTATAAAAAATGATTGCTTTTTAGAAGAATATGTAGACGGAGAAAAGAAAAATTTAAAACAAATAATAGAAAGTAAAATTGACAACAAAAATAAGTATGCTTATGAAAGATGCATTGAAGAAATGTTTAAAAATGAACCTTATGGATTATATCGTTATGGATATGTAGAAGATTTAGAAGCTATCACCAAAGAGAATTTATATGCCTATTATCAAAACCTAATTCAAAATTGTAAAATCGATATTTTTTGCTCTGGAATTATGGACAAATCATCTGTAACACAAATCATAGAAGAAAACGAAAACATCCAAAATTTGCAAGCAAGAAAAGCAAATTATATCATTAATAATGAAGCAACAGAAGATAAACCAAAAACAGAGCCTAATGTGGTTACAGAAAGTATGCAAGTTACACAAGGCAAATTAGTTATTGGTTTAGATATCCATGAAACAGCTGAAAACTCAAGATTTATTGCTTCTGTTTACAATAGCATCTTAGGGGGAGGAGCAAATTCCAAGCTATTCCAAAATGTACGTGAAAAACAAAGTTTAGCCTATACGGTAGGATCTAGCTATATAAGAGCTAAAAATGCAATATTGATACGTTCTGGTATTGAAATACAAAATTATCAGAAAGCATTAGACACCATCAAAGACCAATTAGAACAAATAAAAAATGGAGACTTTTCAGAAGAAGATTTAAAACACAGTAAAGAACTAATTTTAGCATCAATAGAAGGAATTACAGAAGAACAAGATACACAAATAACTTACTATTATGGACAAGAACTATCAGACCGTTTTGCAACAGTAGAAGAATATGCAAAGAAAATTGAGAAAGTAACCAAACAAGAGGTAATCCACTTAGCAAAAACAATTACCATTCATACTATTTATTTTTTAAAAGACTAGATTTTACAAAAAAAGAAGGGAGAAGTTATGAAAATAATAGAAAGTTCAAAAATACAAGAAAAAGCCTATATAGAAGAATTGGAAAATGGTCTTAAAGTTATGATTATTCCCAAAAAAAATACGAAGAAAAAATATGTGATTTGGGGAACTCATTTTGGTTCTATCGATAATCATTTTATTATGCCAAACACAAAAGAAGAAGTAACTATTCCAGATGGAGTAGCCCATTTTTTAGAACATAAAATGTTCGAACAACCAAATGGAACCAATAGCCTAGACACACTAATGGCATTAGGAATAGATGCTAATGCCTATACCACAAATGATCATACAGCCTATTTATTTGAATGTACAAGCCATTTTGAAGAAGGGTTAAATGAATTAATGGATTATGTACAACACCCTTATTTTACAGATGAAAATGTAGAAAAAGAAAAAGGCATTATTGGCCAAGAAATTAATATGTATGATGATGACCCTGGCTGGAAGTTATATATAAATGCCATGGATTGTTTATATAAGGAAAATCCTATTAAAATAGATATTGCAGGTACAATAGAGTCCATCAGCAAAATCACCAAGGATGTGTTATATAAATGTTATAATACCTTTTATCATCCATCTAATATGATTATGGTGCTTTGTGGAGATTTTGAACCAAATACTTTATTAGAAGAAGTTAAAAAGAGATTGCTACCAAAAGAAAATCAAGGAGAAATTAAACGAATTTATCCACCAAAAGAAGAAAAAATTCATAAACCTTTTGCAAGTAGTAAAATGGAAGTAAGTACCCCTATTTTCATGATAGGATATAAAGATTCTCAAAATAGTAAGCAGGAAAAAGTAAAAAAGCATATTGCCATTGAAATTTTATTTAATATCATGATTGGAAAAAGTTCAAAACTATATCAAAAATTATATGAACAAGGATTACTACTTTCCAAACCAAGTACCGATTATGAATTTACAGATCAATATGCTCATGTTCTAATTTCTGGAACTTCAAAAGACCCTAAAAAAATAGAACAAGAATTAAGTAGTGTAATAGAAAACTTAAAACAAAATGGAATAGAAGACGAAGAATTTGAGCGTAGTAAGAAAAAAGTATATGGAGACTATGTAGTAGAATATAACAGTGTAGCAGATATTGCTAGAATGTTTTTAGCAGATACGATGAAAGGAATTCAAAGTTTTGATTATATTGAACAATATGAAACTGTGACAAAAGAATATGTTCAAACTGTATTAAATGATATTTTTAAAACAGAAAATAAAATCTTATCTATCATAGAACCAAACGAGAATAAAATGTAGAAGATTGACAAAAGATGGAAAAACATGTAGAAAAATGTCACATCTTGACGTAAAGAGACGAAAAATGACATACGAAAAACCACCAAAATACTACAAAATCAATAAAAATGGTTGACTAATTTGTAAAAATATGGTATTTTGAATATATACAAAAGAAAAAACAAAGAAAAAAGGAGAGTGGTTTGTATGTTAAATGATGAAATTTGTAAATTAAGAGAGAAATTGAATTATAGTATTCTCTATGAAAAAGATTATAATATTACTTATCAAATTAGTGTAGAATTAGATGAACTTATTGCACAATATTATAGTGCAGAAATGAAGAAAAGAAACCAAACACAATTGGTAACAAGTCAATAAAAAAAGAAAAACCTAAGGCTATTTTACTTGCCTTAGTTTTTTTATGGAGAATAATATTTAAGTATTGACAGAAATCAAAAGGAAATAATATAATACCCTTAAAGAAAAACGTGTTTTAACCTTAAGGAGGGTAAAAAAGTGTATTACCAAAGAAAAGACCAAAGTAGTAAACTAACGCTATCTAACAAAATCCGAATTTTAAACTTCATAAAAGAAGCATTATCTCACAAAGGAATTGATTTATCTCAAGGTGGCGTCATCAACTTTTTTGATAGAGATGGAACTATCAATATAAAAAATGAAAAACTAAGAGATGCAATTCAAAATGCAAAAGGTGGAAATGTAGTTGCTGGAACACTTACTGGAAAATTGCCAGAAGAATTAAATGATGTTTTAAAAGGGTTTTCTTTCTTAGGAGCTGCTGGAGGCGGAATGCTCTATCTTCCTTCTTTAGAAAAAAAGATACCTTTTGTCATTCCACCAGAAAAAATTAAACAAGTAGAAGAAATCTATCAAGAAATTCTGAATGAATACGGCATTAAAGATGACCTAATACAATCTATGCGTTTGCAATATAATTCTTTTGAAGAAGAAATGAATCAAGGAATGATTCTACTATTATCCCAAGACCCCATAGAAGAAAAAGATTATTTAGCAAGAGGAACCAAAAAAGAAAGATTGTTAGAAGGAGACCAAGAAGATAGATTTGAAAAGAAAATCGTAGAATTTACAGCATTAGAAGGTGGAAAATATGGAAAACAAATTCTAGAGACGTTATATGAAAGAATGAAACAAGTAGAAGGAATTAAAATGGTTCCACCAGGAGCATTTGGAGATAGGACAGGAAAACATACAGGTGCTGATATTACCGCACTTGACAAAGGAGACGTTTTCGATATCATTTTAGAGGCTTATGAAAAAGTAATTCCTCACTTTATGGGAAACTCCACAAATGATATTCCAGCAATTCGCGCTACATGGTCTAAAGATGAAGGAATTGTATCTATGGTATTGCCTCCTAACTTAGAACATGCAGATACTGCTTTAATTGCAATGCTAGCAAATTTAGCAAAACAAAATAATAAAAACTTTGTATTAGTAGAACCAGGAGAAGGGGAAGAATATGGTTCGGAATATGCAACCCGTATATTAAATGATCCAAGCTATTTAGGACAGAAACTTATTAGCAAAGAAAATTTAGAAAAGATTGAGAAGTACTCTAATTACTATGAACAAATGGAAAAAGAAGGAAAAATTCCACAATCTTTACTTAGTACAAAAGAAGAATTACAAGAGATGATGGATGCAAAAAAAGAGCCTATGTATGAAATAGGAGATATTGGTAGCTTTCTAGGAGGAGTAAGCTACATGCAATTAAATCAAACTACCAAAGAACAAGTTGCTCAAAGATTACAAAAAATTGCACAAAGAAATCAAGAGCTCAAACAAGCCAAAACAAAAGAAGAAAGTGAGGGATTAGAACATGATTAGTGAATATAAAGATTATGGTCAAGCCTTAAAAGAAGTGCATGTTATTTTAAATCATACGAACTTAAATGATGTGAGCAAAATACCACTTTCTTTGATAGAAATGATAGAAGAAAATGAAGATACTTCTTACGAGCCAATGATTGATTTTACTCTTCCGCTAGAAAATCAAAATTTAAAGCAAGAAACCTTAAATATTTTAGCTATTTTATATTTAAATTATTGGTGCCATTCACAAGAAGAAAAAGAAAAAATGCAAAGAATATTAGCAAAAAACGAAGAACTTTACCAAGAAGAATTACGAAAAACATACAATCCAGACAATCTCTTCAAAAACAAACAAGAAGAAAAGAAAGTATCTACTAATTTGCCAGTGGAAGTAAAACCACCAACTATATTTGAAAGGTTTTTAACTTGGCTTAAAAATTTATTTAAAAAAGAGAAATAATTAATCTAAAAAGAGAATACAATTAAAATATCTAGTAACAAAAAAGTGAATTTTTAAAAATAATTTTTAAAAATAGTAGAAAAATATTAAAAAATGTAAAAAAATAGACAAAAATGACAAGATATGTTAGGATATTACTTGCAATTTTTAAAAAGATTAGGTATAATAAAAAGGACAACCACTAAAAAGTAAGGAGAAAGAGGAAAAATGAAAAAACAAAGAATGATTCAATTTATATTTTTGTTTGTTATCATTATAATAAGTCTTTTTCCAAATTTTAGTTTGGCAAGTGGAGCAACAGGCGGTGGAGATGATGTAGGTGCTAGTATGGATCCTATTGAAAATCCAGATTTTTATAATCCTTCTTCTTCTACATCAGATTTTGAAGTGGATAAAATAGAAGAAAAAGCTAATATGATTATCAATGTAATCAAAAATATTGGAATTGTAATTTCTGTACTTACACTAGTAATTATTGGCATTAAATTTATGTTAGGAAGTGTAGAAGAAAAAGCCGAATATAAAAAAACGATGATTCCTTACTTAGTAGGTGCATTTATGCTTTTTGCAATTCCCCAATTAGTGCAAATTCTCTATAATATTGTTAAAGACTTAAATTAATGATTGTGTTATTATAAAAAATAAATTAAAAGGAGTAGAAGATGAATAAAATTAATTTCATAAAAAAAATAATATTTATTCTATTACTAATCATTATTACTTTTTTACTCCTAAACCATTACACTTATGCCGACTCCATGAGTACAATTATTAGCGGAGCAGATGATTTTATTTCAACGGGGAAGGGACAAGAACAAATTGGCTCAGATAATTTAAAAGAATTATCTGATAAAATTTATGATGTATTATTAGCAATTGGAATTGTAGTTGCGGTAATTGTAGGTTTGGTGTTAGGTATTCAATTTATGGTAGGCAGTGTAGAACAAAAAAGCAAAATAAAAGAAGCCCTAGTTCCTTATGTTGCTGGATGTGTTGTTATCTTTGGAGCATTTGGTATTTGGAGATTAGTGGTAATTCTTCTGCAAAATATATAAAAACGATTTTAAAATTATCTCTAAATGAGATATTATAATACAGACTAAATAAAAGGAGGAAAATTATGAATAAGACAAAATATGCAAAAGCAATTAAAGTTGTTTATACAATCTTAATGGTTCTTATTTTAGTATCAGTTGCGAATACAGTGTTCGCTGATTCTTCTTCATTAATTGATCCAGGTAAATTAACAGGAGAAGGTGCTAGTGGTGGTACTCAAATAGAAAGTCTAGGTAATCAAATTATTGGTATTGTTACCATGATTGGTATTGTTATTTCTGTATTAGTATTGGTCATTCTAGGTATTAAATACATGATTGGTAGTGCTCAAGAAAAAGCAGAATATAAGAAAACCATGATTCCTTATGTAATTGGTGCTATTTTAGTTTTTGCAGCATCAACCATTGCAACAATTGTTATGAACATAGCTGATGGAATTCAAAGTACTAATCCATAAATTATATTACAAAAACATTACAAAAATATTACAAATATATTAAAAGTGCACAAAATGTGCACTTTTTTTCATTTTGAGGTTACAATTTTCGATAATATTTGCTATAATAGTATTTAAGTATAAATAGATGTAATCAAACAAAGGAGGAAAACCGCATGGGAACATATTATTTACCCAGAAATGTGAAAGGTGAAAATAGGATATTATTTATTTTTACAACAAAAGGATTAATTTATACAGTAGTTGCGGCAACAATTGGATTATTATTTTACTTTATTTTTTCAATGCTTGGAATGACAATAGTGGGAATTATTATTGTGGCAGTATTTGCCCTAATCGGATTTGCAATTGGAACATTAAAGGTTCCTGAACTTGGCAAATTTGAATTTGCTAAAAAAACAGGTGGAGAAAATATAGATGATGTAATAAAAAGAGCAATAAAATTCAAAACAAAAGGAAAAAAAGTATATGTATACAAGGAGGGGAAAAATAATGATTGAAATGATTACTATAGTTTTAACCGTAATTTTAATGATTATGATAGTTTTATTAGGAGTTTTTTGTATTCTATACTTTAAATCTAAAAATAAAAAAGCAGATGCAAATGCAAATTCTATAAGTACAAAAGACAAAACAGCAAGTACCACCAAAACACCAAAATCTTATACTACAGAATCTGTATTTGATTTTATGGAATTTGATAAAGTAGAAGACAACATGATTTCTACTAAAAACGGAGCTAAATATGTGATGGTAGTAGAATGTCAAGGAGTTAACTATGATTTAATGTCAGAAGTAGAAAAAAATGCAGTAGAAGAAGGATTTATCCAATTTTTAAATACTTTAAGACATCCTATCCAAATTTACACACAAACCAGAACTATTAATTTAGAAAGTAGCATTCAAACTTATCGTACAAAAATGAAAGAAATTGAAGACGATTTAGAAAAGCAAAAAAGAAGATATGAACAAATGGTATCATCAGAAAGGTATTCACAAGAAGAATTAAATGCAGCTTTTTATGAATTGACCAAAGCGACCAACTTATATGAATATGGCAAAGATATTATTTATACCACAGAGAGAATGAGTTTAAATAAAAACGTGTTAAACCAAAAATATTATGTGGTGATTCCATATTATCCAGAAGAACTGGGGGAAAATAATTTTGATAAACAAGAAATAAGAAACTTAGCATTTTCAGAGTTATATACAAGGGCACAATCCATTATTAGAACATTATCTGTTTGTGGAGTGAATGGACATGTATTAGATTCCAATGAACTAGTAGACTTATTATATGTAGCCTATAACCGTGATGATGCAGAGGTTTACGGAATTGATAAAGCAATTGGAGCTGGTTATGATGAACTTTATTCTACTGCACCAGATGTACTTGACAAAAAAATGAAAACTTTGAATGAACAAATAGAAAGACAAGCCTTTGAAAAAGCAAATCAAAAAGTGATAGAAGCAAAATCTGAAAAACAAAAAGCATTAGAAGAGCGACAAGAATCACAAGAAGACCTAATAGCACAGTTAGCGGCAGTTATTATTGAACAAAATAGAGCTATGATAGGTGATGATGTTGCAAATAGTGCCATAGAAAAAGTACAAGAAGAAGTACAAAAGAAAAGAAGAAGGCCAAGAAAAAGTGAAAATGTAAATGAAGGAGGTACCAAAGAAAATGAGCAAGAAGTCAAAACAAAGAGAAGAAGAACTACAAAAACAGCGTAGTGATTATACAAGACCAGATGAATATAGAATCTTAAAAAAGAAAACTATTAAAGAATTGATTGCACCATCTGGAATTGATACAACTAACATCGATCACTTAGAAATTATTTCTAATGTAACCAGATATGCAAGAAGTTTCTTTGTTTCTAGTTTACCTAGAATGTGTACTTTTCCAGAACTATTTAGAGACATGTACCTATTTGGAGATATTAATACTTCTATATACATAAACCCAATTCAAGAATCTAGGTCACAAAATGAATTAAACAGAGTTATCAACGAACTAGAAACAGAAAGAATTGTAGCAGCAGACAGAGGAAATATTAATAGAGAAAGTACATTAGGGCAAAAAAGATTAGAAGCAGAGCAATTAAGAGATGAAATCGCAGCAGGTTTTAATAAGCTATATGAAGCATCTATTGTAGGAACCTTATTTGCTTATAGTTTAGAAGATTTAGATAGATATACTAAGTTATTAGCAACTGAAATGTCAAAATCACTTGTTAACATTAAAAGTGCATGGGCAATGCAAGAAGAGGCATTTCAATCTAACCTTCCATTAATGGAAGATAAAATCAAAAAAACACATACTTTTGATCGTAGATCTATGGGAACTGTGTTTCCATTTACTACTTCAGAAGTAGGACATCCAAGTGGAATTCCATTAGGAATTAATAAACAAACAGGAGTGCCAATTTTGTTTGATAATTTCCATAGTTCTTTAACAAATTATAATATGGTTATTTTTGCAAAATCTGGTGCTGGTAAATCAGTAACTATGAAAACTTTAATTTCACGTTCAGCAGTACTAATGGGAATTCAAAGTTTAGCATTAGATGCAGAAGGTGAATATAGCATTGTGGCAGAGAGCTTAGGAGGAATTAATGTAGTGCTTTCTCCAACTTCTAAAACTGTAATCAATATTTTTGATATTGAAACAGAGATGATTAAAGATGAAATTACAGGTAGAGATAGATTAGTGCTAAATGTAGAAAATAAAGTAGAAGACGTAACACAAGCACTACTTACCATGGCAAGAGGAAGCACAAGAAGCGCAGAAGTAAATGAGCTAACCAAACAAATTATTGCAGAATCTGTTGCAGAAGAATATGCAGCTTATGGCATTACTTCAGATCCAAACAGTTTATATGCAGCTTCCAATGATGGAATAGAAGGCAATATGCTAGGTCGAGAAAAGAAAGAAATGCCAACAATTGGTTCTTGGTACAGAAGAATTGAGGCAAAAGCAAAAGAAAATACCAATCAAGATTATAACTTTCATTATAGCTATTTATTAAAAGTTATGAAACAATATATCAGAGAATATGATGGGCAAATGGCATATTTTGATGGACAATCTACCTTTGATTTGTTAGATGGAACTTTATTTATCAACTTAGATATTTCCCAACTAGAAGAAAGATTTGCAAGACCTTTGGCACAACAAATTTTGCTAGCATGGATTTGGGAAAAATATGTTAAGAAAAATAGTGAAGATAGGAGTAAAGCAGCTAAAAAGAGAGTGTTAGTAGATGAGGCGTGGATGCTTTTGCCATATCCAGAAGCGGTAGACTTTCTAAATACTATGGCAAGACGTGCTAGAAAAAGAAATGTTTCTCTAGCAATTATTTCACAAAGATTTCAAGACTTTTATGAAAAGCCAGAAGCACAAGCGGTACTCACATCATCAGATACAAAATTATTTTTAGCACAAGATAAATCAGAAATACAGTATTTAAAAGAAGTATTTAAATTAAGTGAAGGAGAAGCAAACTTTTTAATTACTTGTTTTAAAGGAGAAGGATTACTAAAAGTAGGGGCAGATAGTGCAATTATTCAAATCCAACCTACAGCAAAAGAATTCGAGTTTGTGGAGACAAACTTAAATAAATTGGCACAGAAGAATAAAAAGAAACAAGCAATAAATTATTAGGGGGAGTTATGAAGAAATTAATTACAAACCATAAGTTCATACAAAAGATATTTCTGTCAATCATGATAGTAGTAATGCTTAGTTTTGCTGTGCCAGTAAGGTCACAAGCTAGTATTGGTGGATTATTGCTAGACCCATTATTTGATTTAATTGGAACTGTGGCTGATGTTGTTTGTGGAGCATTACAGGCCTTTTTAGTGGATGGACAATTTAATAATAGTGATGACTCAAGTGGATTAAATTTTTATCTAGCTGACGCAGATGACTTTATGAAAAGAACAACAGAAGGCAGTGATGAATATGATGAAAGTTATGCTGAATTTAAATATAATCCTAATGCATCAGTAAAAAAGGAATTTCAAGCAGATGAATTAGACAAAAGCATTTGGGGAAATAGTACTTATGCCATACCAATGTTACGATATACACCAGAAAAAATCTTTTCAGGAAGAATACCAGCATTAGATATTAATTTTGTGAATCCAACAGACTGGACACAAAAAACGGATGAAAATGGGAATCCACTTTATGGAAATGCTGATGAAATGAATCAACGTTCTATTGCTATAGCACTACATGAAACAATAGCGTCATGGTATGTTTCATTAAGAAATTTATGTATTGTTGGATTAATGCTTGTTTTACTATATGTTGGAATAAGAATTGTTATTAGTAGTACAGCATCAGACAAATCAAAATATAAACAAATGCTTATGGATTGGCTGGTGGCTCTATGTATCGTATTTTGCTTACATTATATTATGACATTTACCACAGCCATTGTAAATGAAATTTCACAAACTGTTGCTGGTAATATGGAACAAAATGGAAATAGCATAGCAGTTCAAGTGAAAGATGGAGATGATGTTGACGCAGAATTTAATACAGATTTAATGGGATTAATTCGTTTTCAAATGCAATATAATACAGTCGGATCAAAATTACTATATTTGATTTTTTATATAGCAATGGTGATTTATACTTGTATGTTTACTTTTTATTATTTAAAAAGGGTATTAACAATGGCATTCTTAACACTAATTTCACCTCTTGTGGCTTTAACATATCCAATTGATAAATTAAGAGATGGTAAAGCGCAAGCATTTGATATGTGGCTTAAAGAATATGTATTTAATGCATTAGTACAGCCATTTCATCTTATCATATATAGTATTTTTGTAGGTTCTGCTGTAAATTTAGCCGCTGATAATCCATTATATGCTATTATTGCATTAGCATTTATTACACCAGCGGAAAAAATATTGAGAAAATTTTTCGGATTTGAGAAAGCAGCAACCGCAGGAGCACTTGGAACAGCTGCAAGTGCATTAGGTGGTGCAGCAGCAATGAATGCACTAAGAAATGTTATATCACCTAAGAAAAGTGCTGGAGGAAATCATGCTGCAGGAGGAAAAAAACCAAGACAAGTGGAAGGCGACAAACCATCTATAGGAGATGCTTTTGGAGGAGGTGCTGTCTCACAACCTCTAGAGAGTAGAAATGTTTCCCAAGCAGAAAGAAATCAACAAGAAGATAAAACACCTCAGCAAAGAATGCTCGATGCTTATGATGAAGGTTTTGGTACTGATAGTTATGACCCAGCAGAAAGAGAAGCTATGGCAAGAGAAGCATATCAGCCAGAAAGTATCAATTATTCAGTAGATGAATATGCTTCCGTGTTAAGAGATAATGGCTATGAAGAAAATCAAAGAAGACAAATGATGACAGATAATCCAAGATATGCACAAACGAATACAAATCAAGAAATTAGGCCAAATAATGGAACTCATCAAGAAACTGTTCAAACTGGAATCCATGGTAGAGGTTCATTTAGTTATTCTGATAATGATGGAAGAGGCATGGGACAATGGCTTAGTGATGGAATTAGGAATAGTAGACCTGCCCAAGGAGTTAGTAGAAAATTTAAAGCCGTTCAAGGATCAGTTAGACAATTTACCAATAATAACAAAGCTGGTAGAGCTTTAACTGGAAAGTGGATACCAAAGCCAATTAGAAATTCCATTAAAGATGCAACAGGTGTTATAGGAAGAACAGGTTTAGCTGTTGGAAAAGCAGCTTTAAAAGCAGCACCAGGTGCTATCTTTGGAATGGCTGCTGGAATAGCAGGAGATGAACTAAGTGATATTCCAAAATACACCCTTGCTGGTGCAGCACTAAGTAGTAGTGCAGGATCAAGCGCAGTAGTACAAGCAGGGCGTTTTGCTAAAAATGCTTATAGACAGTCCGCACATGGTAATGTAGAGGGTCAAATAGAACAAAGACGTAGAGAATTTGAAAAAGATGAAAATAATCAACTTCTAGCAGAATCCATGAATCCAGGAGCTTCTAAAGGAGAGGTTAAGCAAATAATGAAAAAAGCATCTTATTATGATAGTATAGGAATAGAAGGTAAAGATGCTTTCAAAGCAGCAAAATTACAAGATAAATTAAGAGAAGAGTTAAAGAAACAAGGAAAACCAGAAGAAGAATCTGATAATATGGCACAAAAGCAGGCAGCAGTAATTGCAGATATAGCAAAAGACTACTCTAAAAAAGATTTAAGAGATAAAGATGAAGTAAACAATCTAAGAACAGACTTAACAAGTAAACTAGGCAAAGCAGGACTTAAAGGACAAGAGAGAAAAGAAACTGTAGAAAAAATTGTAAGTGAAGTAAAAGCCTTCAGAGGCGTAAGTAATAATTATTAATCATAAAGGAGAGCTATAACATGAAAAGGTTATTAAAATATTGGCATGAGAACAAACAAAAGATATTAATAACAATAGGTGTTATAGTTTTCCTTATTATTTGTATTAGAATAGCAGATGAAATGGTAAGAAAACAAAATGAAAATAGAACGCCTACAATACAAAACAATTTTACTGCAGAAGATGTAACTAACCCAGAAAATGCTGTTATAACAGATACAGAATTAACGGAAGAAGAAAGAAAAGAGTATTCACAAATAATTGCAAATTTTGTAAATTTATGCAATCAAAAAGAAATAGATGAGGCATATAACTTATTAAGTGAAAGCTGTAAAGAAGAACTTTATTACGATGTTAATACTTTTCATAATAACTATATTAATAATATTTTTACAACTCCAAAAGAATATCAGCTAGAATTGTGGTCAGAATTTTCTGATAATGTAACTTATCAAATTACCTATTATGAAGGAAATTTATTACAAACAGGAGGACAGTCATCTAATCGTAATTTTGTGGATTACATTACTATTGTAAAACAAAATCAAGAAATAAAATTAAACATAGGGAAATTAGTTGATAAACAAACAGTGAGTTCTGTTGCTGAAAATCGAGATATCAAAGTGACAATTAATAGTAGAGCCATTTTCATGGATTACGAAATTTATGATTTGACAGTAGAAAATGCTAGCAATAATACTATTTTAATAAATGATGGAACAATAGCGAATAATATTGTTTTGTTAGATGAAAAAAATGATGAATATGATTCAATCATATATGAATTGCCGATGAGCAGTTTAACATTAAATTCTGGCGAGCAAAAAAGTTTTCGTTTAAAATTTAATAAAGTTTATAATGCAAGCAGTCAAATAAGATTTATGGAAATAAGGAATATTTATTTAGATAAAGAACAATATGATGCAAAACAAAATCAAGAAGAAGTGGAAAAAACAACCATACGAATTAAACTATAAGGTAGGTGAGATAGATTGGATGAAGAAAAAGAAAAATCAGGAGGACAAATTACCAATAAACTAAAGGAACAAGGGAAAAAACAAGTAGAACAACAAAAGAAAAATTTAAAAAAGAAAATTCTTCATGCAGTATTACCTCATCTTGTTACTATTTTAATTGTTTTGATGTTGGCTTCAGCAGTATATGCTATTTTTTCTGGTGTAGTAGAACTTATTAAAGGTATCGGACAATCTATTGTTAATTTATTTACAGTTGGAGAAAATGGTATTGTAATTGAAGATGAAAATATAGATCAAATTATAGAAGCAATAGAATCATCAGGGATTGATTTAGAAGATTTAGAGCTGTTAGGAGATATTGATTATACTGCACAAAACTTACAAGAAGAAATTCAAGAAGCAAAACGAAAATATATTAGAATGTTTTTAGAAGCGCAAATTGTGACCCAAGAAATTAGAAGAGGAAATTCTGGATTGCAAGGACAAGTTTATCTTTATCCAGAAAGTGCCATGGATTTACCACAGGGACAAAAGTCTACTTTAACCTATCTTCCTTATGAGGCAGAAGAAGGGGAAGATAGCTTTAAACAAAGATTACAAAATAACGATCAAAATATTCAACAATATTTTTCTATTAATAATGGACAGCTAATACTTGCCACTTTAGAAACAACAACTGTAGATACGAGCACTAGAAGGACAGATGGAAATTCTACTAGCCATTCAACTACAAATCTAAAAACAACAGAAATACCAATTGATTATAAAAACTTAATTTCTCAATATAGTACTCCAATATCATTCTTCTTATCTTTAGGAATGACAACAAGAAATCCTGAATTTTTAGCAGAAGTGGCAGAATTGGTAATAAAAAATACAAGAATAGAACTGACTGTTCTTAATACTACTACAACGGAAGTAACTAGAACGGTAGATACAGCAACAGTAACCGTAACCGCAGAAGATGGAAGTGAAACAGAAGAGAAAATTACAACGACTACCAGGAAAGAAGTTGTTACAGTAGTTCCAAGCGTAAGGGTTACATTTGTAGATACATGGATTTGCACTCAAGAAATAAAATATAATAAAATGCCAAGTCAGTCAATACAAGACCCTATTTCTAATGGTAGCATCACTACTGACGCTTATGATGCAGGAGTAGCATCAGAATACATAGATAATACGGATTCTTTTATTAACTTATTAGATAAAGAATATAAAATACCAAATTCCAATACAAGAAGAAGTGCAGGAGCTTACTTAAGAACAGATGCAGAATTGTTTTTTGATTTATTGCAACAAAATCCAGAAACGCAAGGAATGGAACAAGTAATGCGATATATCATGTATAAATATACAGGAAGAGATTATGGTGTAACGAGTCTCGATTTTAGTATATTTGATCCAGATTATTTTAGTGACTTTACAGGAGGTATCTACGGTAATTCTGCAGAAGAAAAAGTATGGTTTAGTTTAAAAGGAATGGGACTTTCTGAATATGCTATTGCAGGAGTAATGGGAAATATTTATGGAGAATCAGGATTTAATCCAAATGCAATAGAGGGTGGAAGTGGAGAAGGAATTGGATTATGTCAATGGTCTTTTGGAAGAAGAGATGCTTTAGAGGCTTATGCTGAATCTAAAGGAACAAGATGGTCAGATGTTGATACCCAAATACAATTTCTAATGGGAGAATTAACCATAGGTCGGAGGAGCTAATGGTTATGCAACCTATAATCTTATTAATAATGAAGGGTATACCATAAGTGATTGGAAGAATGCAAAAAGTGCTTCTGATGCAGCAGTAGCTTTTTGTTATATCTTTGAAAGACCATCGGTTCCAAGACTAGAGGTCAGACAAGAAGCCGCAGAGAGATATTATAATGAATTTCAAGGAAAAGAAATTAGCTATCCAGCAGATTCTGTTTCAGTAGGGGAATATACTTTTGCTCATTATTTACAAAGAAATTATCCTCAAGCCTTTGGAAGCAGTGATATTGCAACTTCAGGATGTGGACCAACAAGTTTAGCTATGCTTTTAAGTGGTTTATTAGATAATCCTATGATTACACCTGATGTGGTAGTAAAAAGTTTAGAAGCATATTATCCAAGTTATACATCTTATTATAGACCTGGTTCAGGAACTGTATATGGTGGATTATTAAATAATAACTTTTTACAAAAATATTATAATGTGAAATCAAGGTCTGTAACCACAGAACAAGGAATTCAAGAAGTAGAAAATGGAAAAGTAGCAATAGGAAGGGTGGAAGGGCATATCATAGCTATTGTTCCAGTTCCAGAAAAATACCAAGGTCAAGGTTATAGATTTTATATCATGGA
>CALYAE010000021.1 GCA_944393435.1 uncultured Clostridia bacterium | reverse complement strand
TTAAAGGTTATCAGTATTTAAGAGAAGCTATTATGATGGTAATTAAAGATACAGATGTAATTAATCAAATTACCAAACAACTTTATCCAGAAATTGCAGGAAAATATCATACAACTCCATCTAGAGTAGAACGTGCCATTCGCCATGCAATAGAAGTAGCATGGGGAAGAGGAGAGCAATCAACAGTAGAAAATATCTTTGGATATACTGTTTCAGCAGCTAAAGGAAAACCAACTAATTCAGAATTTATAGCAATGATTGCTGATAAATTGAGGCTAGAACTAAAGAGTGCATAAGATTTTTTATTTTGTTTGTGAAAGTTTTGTGAAAATTAGCAGTCGATGCTTGACACTGCTAAAAATGGTGATATAATTACAATTGTAAAAAATAAATGGTAAAAATCCAAGATTGTTTTGTTTATATTAAAAAATATAGAGCAAACAATCTTGGATTTTTTATCATATACTATTAGTGGGGTGATATTGTGAATTATTGCTGTGAAACAAAGAAAATGATAAAATGTATGAGTATTTGTATTAGTATTATCTTACTAATAGCACTAACCATAGTAATCTTAGTAATGGTAAATACTAGTAATGAACCAAAAGACATTCTAACTGCAATTGCAGTAGAAGGTGATAATACAACATTAGGAACAACTACCATAAAATTTAGTCAAAATGATATTGTAATTGGGAACGCACTTGCACATCAAGAAGGTAGTGATACTATATCTGTACAAGAAACAGGAATTTATCAAATTTCCTATCAACTTTTTGGAATAAAACAAGGGGCAGGTTCTTTTAATTTCAACGCTGCACTATTTGTAAATGATGCTGTGGTAGAAAGTACTTTTAATGATGGTCCTGTACTAGAAGACTTAGTGAATAATCGTATTACTTTAACAAGTACTGTCATCTTAAGGTTAAATGCTGGGGATACGTTAAAATTAGCTGGCATTTCTATTGAAGATATTGTATATGAAAAAGCAAGAATTGATATCGAAAAAATTGGCTAAATAACAAAAGGCATATCTTGATAAGATGTGTCTTTTCTTGTAATTTTCTTGACTATTTTTTTTTATAACTATATAATAAAAAAGAAAAAAGGAGGAGGAAAAATGCTAATAGAAGTACCAGAAAAGGTAGCTAGAAAAATCGTAGTAAAAAGGGATGGAAAAAAGGTAGAATTTGATGGAGCAAAAATTGCCTTAGCAATTCAAAAAGGATTTGGAGATATCATAGGACAAGATGATTTAAAGCTAGCCAAATATAATGAAACAGATGTCAACAAAGTATATAGCAAAGTTCTTTCTCGCATTGAAAAAATAGAAAATGAAAAAATAAAAATCGAAGAAATTCAAGACTTAATTGAAGAAGAATTGAAAAATAGTGGATATCAAGATGTATATGAAGCATTTTCCAGTTATCGTGAAAAAAGAAATCAATCTAGACAACTATTTTTTGATGAAAAAAAGCAACATAAATTTTTAAAAGCATTAGAAAATCTAGGCTTAAAATCAGCAAACACAGAAAGCACAGGGGCAAATAGGGAAGTCGCAATGGGAACAATGCTCCAATATGGAAGTACTATTTCAAGACAGTTTGCCATTACCTACTTAATGAAAAAAAAGTTTAGTGAAGCCCATGAAAATGGAGATATTTATATCCATGCTATGGACTTTTTGCCAATGGGAACCACAACATGTTGCCAAATAGATTTAGAAAAGCTATATAAAGATGGATTTTTAGCAGGAAATGGAACTTTAAGAGAACCAAAAAATATCAGCTCCTATGCAGCTTTAGCAGCTTTAGCAATTCAATCTAATCAAAATGATCAACACGGAGAACAGGGAATTCCAAATTTTGATTATGTTATGGCAAAAGGAGTATTAAAAACTTTTAAAAAAGAACTCAAACAAATTATTTTTGATTATTTAGAATTAACGGATTTTGATAAATTCATTGCAATTAACGGAATCGAAAGAGAAATTGAAAAAATTAATACTATCGAAATTGAAAATTCAATTTTTGATAAATATTGTAGAGAGTCACAAGAACTAAAAAGAATGTTTCGAATCTGTCATAAAAAAGCCTTAGAGAAAACAGATCGTCTTACTTATCAAGCAATGGAGTCTTTTGTTTATGATCTAAACACCATGAAATCTAGAGCAGGTGCACAAATCCCATTTTCTTGTATCAATTTTGGAACAGATTTATCCAAAGAAGGTAGAATGGTAAGTAAAAACTTACTAAAGGTAATGGAAGCCGGAATTGGAAATGACAAATCTTCTATCTTTCCTGTTTGTATTTTCAAAATAAAAGAAGGAGTAAACTATTGTCCTAATGATCCAAATTATGACTTATTAGAACTAGCATGTAGAGTTTCTATGCAAAAACAATATCCTAGTTTTGCTTTTTTAGATGCTACGTTTAACCGCCAATTTTATCAAAAAGGAAATGAGCAAACAGAAGTAGCTTATATGAGTGATGGGCTAAGGGTAATGGATAATTTTGTAGACCATAATAAAGCAATTTGCACAGGAAGAGGAAATTTATCTTATACCTCCATTAATCTACCAAGACTTGGAATTAAGCATGGAATGATTTCTGCTGATAAAGTAAATCTAACAGCATTTTTTGCAGAATTAGAAGAAAAGTTAGATTTAGTAAAAGATCAATTATTAGAAAGATTTGAAATTCAATGTAAGAAAAGTTTATGTAATTTTCCTTTTTTATTAGGACAGGGGGTATGGCTAGATAGCGAAAAACTAAAGGAAAATGATAATTTGAAAAAGATAGCAAAACAAGGCACTTTAAGTATTGGATTTGTAGGGCTTGCAGAATGTTTAAAAGCATTAACAGGAAAGCATCATGGTGAAAGTGAAGAAGCGCAAAAGTTAGGAATTAAGATTATTAAAACTATGAGAAAAAAATGTGACGAATATTCCGAAAAATATAACTTAAATTTTACCCTAATTGGAACAGGAGAAGAAGAAATAGCTGGAAAGTTTATTAAATTAGATCAAGCAATTTATGGAAAACTAAAAGGTATCACAGATAAAGAAGATTATACAAATTCTTTTCATTTACCAGAAAGTAATAAAATTCCTTTAGAAAATAAAATAAAAATAGAATCTTCTTATCATGAATATGTAAACGGTGGACATATTATAAAAATTGATGCAAATTGTCATGATACAAAGGAATTCATAAGAATACTTACTGCTATGGGACAAGCTGGAATAGGATATGGAGTTGTGAATTCAAAAAGATAAACAAAAGAAAGGGTATTATAAAATATGAAAAAACAAAGTCTAATAGCCATTTTATTAATTGTTCTAACAGTGGGAATAACCTTTATGGGAACTGTACTTGCAAGTTATCAATCTGTTAATGAGGTGCAAAATCAGCTAAGCCAAGGGTTACAAAACATGTCTGATATAGCACCAAAAGATTATAGAAAAACAATTGTAACAGTAATTATAGCAATTACGTTAATGGCAATTGTAATTCTAATTTCATGGTGGTATAAAACCAATTATTAAATAGCAAAAGAGGGAAAAAAGTGGAAGTGTTTGATGTACAAAGAAAAAATGATAAACAATATGTATTAGAAAAAGTAAAACAAAATGGAAAATTTCTAGAATTTGCCTCAGATGAATTAAAAGATGACAAAGAATCGGTATTATCTGCGGTACAGCAAAATGCAGAAGCCTTGGAGTTTGCAAGTAATCGTTTAAAAAATGATAAAGAAGTGGTTCTTCCATCTGTACAAAGAATAGGGTGGACAGCTTGCTATGCAAGTGAAAAATTAAAAGCAGATAAAGATGTTATTTTAAGTGGAATTCAAATAGATGGGCAAATCTTATATTATGCTTCTAAAGAATTAAGAGATGATGAAGAAGTAGTATTAGAGGCAGTAAAACATAAAGGATTAATTTTAAAATATGCAAGTAAACGTTTAAGAAACAATAAAGAAATTGTAGAAACAGCTATTAAACAAGATAAAAGGGCAAAAGCATATATTGCTTCAGAAGAATTATTGCAAGATAGTGATATTCAAGCAATTTTAAATCCGCCTAGCCAATCATAACCCTAGTCTTTTTAATAAAATTATGAATAAAAAATAAAAAACATTAAACAATAAGTAGTGGTGATAGCTATGAAAATATCTTGGATCAAATATGACAAAGATAAAAAAAGTTTTCGTCTACCACAAGCCTTAGGGTTTGATGTTTTTTCTTTGCACGATTTAGAAAAAACAGATGAGATGATGAGACAATTAATTAAACAAGATTATGATACCATTGTTCTGTCTAATGAAGTTGCAGGTTTTTCAGAAGATATTATAAAAAAATATCAAAAAAATAAAGATATTAAAATTGTCATTTCTTTTGATAAAGATTAATACTTATATTTTAGAGTAAGAAAAAAGAGGAAGAAAAATGACAAATAGTATATTTATATGTATCGGAACGAAGAATCTGATTGCAGATTCCTTTGGACCTAGAGTAGGAGAAAAACTACTGGTGGATTTAAAACAATATCCTTGGATTGAAATATATGGTACAATGAAAAAACCGGTTCATTTTAAAAATGCAAGAAATTTCTTGCAGATGTTAGAAAATAAGGAGCCAAAACATGTGATCTTAATAGATTCAGCTTTTGGCAAACAAGAAAACATAGGAAATACCTATGTTAATTTTGGTGGGATGGAAATAGGAAAGGCTTTTGGAAAGAGTTTTTATTTCCCTGCACATCTTAATATGAAAACTGTAATTGGAAATCAGAATCATATACCAAAATGGACAGAACAGCAGATAGATTGGTTGGCACAAAAAGTTGCTAATAAAATTACAAAAATAGTAAAAGAATTATCTTAAAAAATGAATTACTTGTATAAAAAATGAAAAAATGGAAAAAATAAGATTAGAAAAACAAAAGTGGAGGTACGAAAATGGATACAAGTAATTTAAAAAATATTGTGGTATTAAAAGATTTACCATCTAATTTGATAGAAGAGGCCATTGTGGTATTAAAAGAAAACCAAAAAATACCTAAATTAGAGTTAGTAGATAAAGAAAGTAAGAATGCAAAGCATGAAACTAGCCAAACAGATTATCTAGATAAGAAAAATCCAAAAGACTATATTATTAAAGAGGCACAATTATTAATTTCTGAATATATTTCTAGAATTGAAAACAAAAATAGAAAAGAAACTCCTTCTTTTCAAGCATTAAAGAAAAAATGTAAAAGGCTCAAAATTGTAAATAGCGGGCTAATTATAAGTATTGCACTTATGAGCATTCTCGGTTTTATTTTATAAACTATAAAATTTATGAATATTACACCTTTTCCTGACATATACATGAAAGCAAAGAAGCTACAAAGGAAGAGGTGTATTTTTGTGGAAAAAATAATTTCGCCAGAAGAAAGAATACGAAGAGCAGAAGAAATTTATTATCGTAGAAGGCAAGGAAATAATGCTGTTCGTATGTCTAGTTCCCAAGTTAAACAGCAAACAGAAAAAAAACAGTTTTCGTTCTATAAAAAAATGGTATTGCAAATTTTAATCTGCATTTTAATTTATTTGATTTTTTCTCTTATAAAAGAAGCCAATTATTTATTTTCAGAAAATGTGATTGGAAAAACGAAAGAGTTTCTAAATACAGACATTAATTTTGAAGTTGTATCTAATCAGATAGGACAATTTTTTAAAGGCCATCAAGACAGTTTTAGCATTTTTGGAGATTGGCTAAAAGAAGAAAATGATGAGCCAAATAACCAAGAAGAGAATGTAGAAGATCAAAATAATGAGCAAGTTCAAAACTCACAACAGAACGTACAAGCAGAAAATAAACAGCAAGAGCAAGTGCAAAATCAAACTAATACTATATCAAATGAGGAAAATCAGAATTCACAAGCCACAGGGATTGGTGGAGGAAATGATCAAGAAGAAACTGTTGCTACTTCATCACAAGGAAGTTCTAATAAAACACAAATGCAATTAGATGCTGATTACATAAAAGCCAATTTTAGCATGCAACTGCCTGTAAAAGGTGAGATTACTTCACAATATGGAAAAAGACAACCAACAGAGATTATTTCAGAAAACCATCAAGGAATTGATATAGGTGTAGTAACAGGAACAACAGTTTATGCGGCAATGGAAGGCAAAGTAAGTGTAGTATCAGATGAAGGAAGCTATGGAACACATGTAAAAATTGTAAATCAAGACGTTACTACCATTTATGCACATTGTAGCAAAATTTTAGTAGAAGAAGGAGATACAATTAAAAAAGGGCAAAAAATAGCCTTATCTGGAAATACAGGTAATACAACAGGACCCCATTTGCATTTTGAAATTAGAAGACAAGAAAGAACCGTTGATCCAGAACTAGTACTAAAATGGACATAATTTATCCTACCTAGATAAAAAATAAAGAGACAAAGGGGAAAAAATGAGTATTAAAATAGATTTAAAAATTTTTTTATTCGCACTTTTATTTTTTTTCACGAAACAAATTGAAATATATGCAACAGTCATGATATTTGCTTTCATTCATGAATTAGCACATCTAGTGTGTGGACTTATCTTAGGTTTCAAGGCTGATAGCATCAAAATCAATCCATTTGGTTTTCAAATTTGTTTTCAGAGTTATGTAGAAGATTATAATCAAAAAGCAAAATTAGGAAATAGATTGTGCATCAAAAAGATGATTTTAGCATTAGCAGGACCCTGCATGAATTTACTAATCATGTTTGGATGTCTTATCATAGGAAACTATTTTGAGTACAACCTAGAAACTATTTTTTATGCTAATTTATTATTAGTTATTTTCAATTTACTTCCAATTTATCCACTAGATGGTGGAAGAATTTTAAAACAATGGGTACATATTCAAAAAGGAAAACAAAAATCATACGAAATTGTAAATAGAGTATCTAAAATAACAGTAATATTTTTAACATTTGTAACTAGTATAGTTATTTTATACATACACAATATTGCATTTCTAGTAATACTAGCATATCTATGGTATCTCATGATAAAAAACGAAAAATGGTATTGTCTAAAAAAGAAAATTTATGAACAAGTATTCCCCCTTGCTTTTTTTGATGAAATAGAATAAGATAATAAAAGAAAAAATCTCATCTTAAAATTAATTATCAGAATCAATTAAAGAATGAAGCTATCAAAGGAAGGAGAATATGGGAATAGAACCCAAAGTAGAGTAAAAAAATATGCACCAAATTTTTAAAGATCATTTAGAATATCATAATCAAAATGGATTAGAATACATTCAATTTAAAAGATTATTACAATACCCAGAAATTGTGCATTGCTATACTTTAAGAGGAAAAGAAAATAACTTAAACTTTCCTTCGGCAAATCGAGATGAAAAAACGCTAAAACAAAGCTATGCCAAAATATGTAAGCAATTGCATTTAGATCCCAATAAAGTGATAAAACCTTATCAAACTCATACGGATAAAGTAGAAATCGTAAACGAAGTAAAAAAGCTAGAGCAAATAGATGGATTATTAACACAGCAAGAAGGCTTAGTATTGTTAACAACCTCAGCAGATTGTACCTCCCTTTTATTTTATGATCCAGAAAACAAAGCAATTGGAAGTGTTCATTCGGGTTGGAGAGGAACTTTGCAAGCAATTAGTAAAAAAACAGTAGAAAAAATGGTAAAAGAATTTGGAAGCCGTCCACAAGATATTATTTGTTGTATCTGCCCTTGTATCAAACAATGTTGCTTTGAAGTAGATCAAGAGGTAAGAGACTTATTTTATGAGCAATATCAAAACATGAAAGACATTGAGAAAATAATTGTAAGAGGACAAGCAAAAGATGGAAGACAAAAGTATTTTATAGATACTACTAAAATAAACCAAGAATTATTGCTACAAGCAGGCTTAAAAATAGAAAATATCATAGATAGTGGAATATGTACGATGTGCCATCCAGAATATTTTCATTCCTACCGAGCAGAAAAAGAAAATTCGGGTAGAAATGCAGCACTAATGTCACTAATATGTCACTAATGTGTCACTTTTAAGGAACGTCCCCATAGTGACATAATGAAAAAGGAGAAGAATATGATACCAGAAAGATTAAAAAAAGGTGATACCATTGGACTAATAGCACCATCAAGCCCAGTGGAAAAAGATGATTTAGAAATTATTAACCAATCCATTTTATTATTAGAAAGTGAAGGTTTTAACATAAAATTTGCTCCAAATGCTTTAAATAATGAATTGGGCTATGGTGCTAAAGCTAAAACAAAGGCAGAAGATATTAACATGTTATTTCAAGATGAAGAGGTCAAAGCTATTTTTTGCATCTCTGGAGGATTTAATTCCAATACCACTTTTGAATACCTAGATTATGATAGAATAAAATATCAACCTAAAATCATCTGTGGATTTAGTGATTCTACTTCTCTTTTGAATGTAATTTATCAAAGGACAGGCCTTGTAACTTTCCACGGACCAACTTTTAAGGCACTTACTTCTTGGCAAACAAGTTATGGCTATGAAGAAGTGATGAAAAGGTTAGTAGAAGGAGCTTTAAGTTTAGGAAAAGCTGATGATGAATATGTGACAGTTCAGGAAGGAAAGGCACAAGGAATTTTAGTTGGTGGAAATTTGAGTTTAGTAAATGAAATGGTAGCTGGAAATTATGCAATTGATTTTACAGATAAAATTCTTTTCCTAGAAGAACTATTTTTGGAAACTCCACCTGCCTTAGTAAGTAATTATTTTTATCATATGAGACAAAATGGTGTATTTGATAAAATAAAGGGAATATGGCTTGGTAATTATGATGGTAGTATTAGTATAGAACAAATATTGTTAGATAGCTTAGAGGGAGAATATCATTTTCCGATTATTAAATCTAATAATTTTGGTCATATTGATAAAAAAACAGTCATTCCAATTGGAACTATGGCAAAAATAGATACTAATAAAGACGTAAAGATTGAATTGTTAGAAGATTGTGTGAAGCGTTAATAAAAGATAGCTATTGCTTAAAAAAACAAAAATGGAAAGAAGGAAAGCACAAAATGTATGATAATTGGGAAGAATTAGAGCAAAGTATCATAAATTGTCAAAAATGTAAATTATGCAAAGCAAGAAAAAATATCGTATTTGGAGAAGGAAATAAACAAGCAGATGTGATGTTTATAGGAGAAGGGCCTGGGGCAGACGAGGATACACAAGGTCTTCCATTTGTGGGACGAGCAGGACAGCTTATGAACAAGGCCTTTCAAGGCTTAGGAATTGATAGAAAAGAAGTATATATTACGAATATTGTAAAATGTAGACCACCTAATAATCGAGTTCCAGAAGAAGATGAAGCAGCAGCTTGTTTAGATTATTTAAGAAATCAAGTGTTATTAGTGAAGCCTAAAATCATAGTATTATTAGGAAGTACAGCTTTAAAAAATATTCTAGGAAAAGAATATGGAATTACAGCAAGTAGAGGAAAATGGATTGAAAAAAAAGATATTTATTATATGCCAACTTGGCATCCAGCAGCACTACTTAGAGATGAAAATAAAAAAATTGAATTTTGGAAAGATTTAAAGCAAGTACTTATTAAGAAAAAGGAATTAGAGCAGATAGAAAAATAAATTAAGACTGCGGTAAGAAAGAGGAAAGAAATGATAAAAGAACAAATACAAGAAAAAGTAGAATACTGTTTAAATTGCCCTACAAAACCATGTAGTAAAAAAGGTTGTCCATTATCAAATGAGATTCCAACCTTTATTAAGCAAACAAAAGAAGGAAAATTAGAGGAGGCTTTTTATACGTTACTGGATACTACTGTATTAGGAAGTATTTGTGGAAGAATTTGTCCCCACCAAAAACAATGTGAAGGTAGTTGTGTAAGAGGGATAAAAAGAAATAGTGTATCCATTGGTGAAATAGAATCCTATATTTTTGATCAAGGTATAGAAAATAAATATTACGAAAAAATAAACAAAACAAAAGAACTCAAAGGAAGAAAAATAGCTGTGATAGGAAGCGGACCTAGCGGGCTTACTTGTAGTGCATTTTTAGCAAGAAAAGGGGCAGATGTTACAATTTATGAAAAGCAAAAAGAATTAGGAGGAATTTTAAGATATGGAATTCCTGCATTTCGTCTTCCAAAAACAATTTTAGATAAAACAATTTCTTTTATTTTAAGTTTTGGAATTAAAGTAGAAACACAAAAAGAATTAGGAAGAAACTTAAAGCTAGCAGATTTGCAAAAAGAATATGATGCTATTTATTTGGCTTTTGGAGCCAATATTCCAAGAAAAATGGGGATACCAGGAGAAGAATTAAAAGGCGTATATGGTGGTAATACTTTATTAGAAAAACAAAACCATCCTGACTATGAAAATAAAAGAGTAGCTATTATTGGTGGCGGAAATGTAGCAATGGATTGTGCTAGAAGCATTAAACGTTTAGGAGCTAAACAAGTTGTTGTAATTTATAGAAGGCAAGAAGAACAAATGCCTGCTGAGAAAAAGGAAATAGAAGAAGCAAAACAAGAAGGAGTAGAGTTTTTATTTTTACATAATATCACCAAAATTTTAGGAACAAATCAGGTAGAAAAAATAGAATGTATTAAAACAAAATTAATAGCAAAAGAGGGAGAAACTAGATTATCTCCTGTGGATATAGAAGGAAGTAATTATACTTTGGAGATGGATTATGTTGTGATGGCAGTAGGAGCAAAAGTAGATACAAATTTGCTAGAATCCCAGGGCTTAATAGTAAGCAATAAAAAATATTTGGAAATAGATGAAAATCATCAAATTTCAGGAACAAATATCTTTGCAGGAGGAGACTTAGTTGGACAAAATTCTACTGTTGCATGGGCAGCAAGAGATGGAAGAGAATGTGCAAAGAAAATAGAAGAATATTTATCAGTAAGGAGGATTTAGTAAATGCAAAAGAGAAAAAGATATCAAGAACATGGTATTACATTAATAGCCCTAGTGGTGACCTATCAAGAGCAGGGCTAATGCATTAACATCTTAAAAATGATGGAAAGAGAAGAAAATAATTTTTTCCCCTTCCATTTCTTAACAAAATGCGATATAATAAATGCCAAGTTCAAAAAGAGATGGAGTGAAAAATATGGCATATAACTTTACAGAAATTGAAAAAAAATGGCAAAACAAATGGTACGAAGAAGGTACATTTTATGCCAAAGAAGAAAAAAATAAGAAAAAATGGTATGGCTTAGTGGAATTTCCTTACCCATCAGGGCAAGGTCTTCATGTGGGGCATCCAAGAAGCTATACTGCTTTAGATATTATTGCTAGAAAAAAAAGAATGGAAGGGTATAATGTTTTATATCCAATTGGTTTTGATGCCTTTGGTTTACCAGCAGAAAATTATGCAATTAAAAATCATGTTCACCCAAAAATCACAACCGAAAAAAACATCAAACATTTTAGAGAACAATTAAAAGCACTTGGATTTTCTTTTGATTGGTCAAGAGAGGTAGATACTACGGATCCTTCTTATTATAAATGGACCCAATGGATTTTTATTCAACTATTTAAACATGGGCTTGCTTATAAAGCAACTATGCCAATTAACTTTTGTACTGGCTGTAAAGTCGGCTTAGCAAATGAAGAAGTAGTAAACGGAGTTTGCGAAAGATGCGGAAGCCCTGTTGTACAAAAAGAAAAAAGCCAATGGATGCTTAAAATTACCGAATATGCTCAAAGATTAATTGATGATTTAGCAGATGTAGATTACCTAGATAAAATCAAAGCACAACAAATTAACTGGATTGGTAGAAGTGAGGGAGCACAAGTTAAATTTCAAATTGCAAACCATGATCAAATGCTTGAAATTTATACCACTAGACCAGATACCCTATTTGGTGCAACCTATATGGTAGTAGCACCAGAACATCCAATCATTCAAGAACTTGCAAAAGAAATCACCAATTTAGAGGAAGTAAAAGAATATCAAACAAAAGCAAGCCTAAAATCTGATTTTGAACGTGCGGAATTAAATAAAGAAAAAACAGGTGTAGAAATTAAGGGAATTAAGGCGATTAATCCATTAACTAAAGAGGAAATACCAATTTGGGTTTCTGACTATGTTTTAATTACCTATGGAACAGGTGCCATTATGGCAGTTCCTGCTCATGATGACCGAGATTTTGAATTCGCTAAAAAATTTGATTTGCCAATTGTTCAAGTAATTGAATCAATGAGTCAAGATACAGTTTGTGATATTAGCAAAGAAGCATTTACAGATGTAACAACCGGTAGACTAATTCATTCAGGTTTCTTAAATGGTCTATCAGTAGAAGAAGCCAAAAACAAAGTGATTAGCTATTTGGAAGAACAAAAAATTGGTAGAAGAAAAGTAAATTATAAGTTACGTGACTGGGTATTTTCAAGACAACGTTATTGGGGTGAACCAATCCCAATGGTATATTGTGAAAAATGTGGTTGGGTACCACTAGAAGAAAAAAGTCTTCCATTAGTTTTACCAGATATCGAAGACTATGAACCAGGAGAAAATGGGGAATCTCCTTTAGCAAAACAAACAGATTGGATTCAAACAACTTGTCCACACTGCGGAGGAGAAGCAAAAAGAGAAACAGATACTATGCCACAATGGGCTGGTTCTTCTTGGTATTATTTAAGATACATGGATCCACATAACCAAGATGCTCTAGCATCAAAAGAAGCCTTAAGTTATTGGAATCAAGTAGATTGGTATAATGGAGGAATGGAGCATACAACCCTTCACTTACTTTACTCAAGATTTTGGCATAAGCTCCTTTATGATATTGGAGTTGTTCAAACCAAAGAACCTTATGCAAAACGTACTTCTCATGGAATGATTTTAGGTTCTAATGGAGAAAAAATGTCTAAATCAAAAGGAAATGTCATTAATCCTGATGATATTGTAAGAGAATTTGGAGCAGATACTTTCCGTGTATATGAAATGTTTATGGGACCATTTGATCAAACAGCTCCATGGTCTATGGAAAGTATTCGTGGATGTCATAAATTCTTAGAACGTGTTTGGAATTTACAAGATTTCTTAGTAGAAGGAGATAGTTATTCTAAAGAATTTGAAAAAATGATGCATAAAGCAATTAAAAAAGTATCTTCTGATATCGAAGAAATGAAGTTTAATACAGCTGTTGCAACTTTTATGACGATGGTAAATGAATTCTATCAACAAAAAAGAATTAATCAAGCTGAATTTAAAACCTTTTTACAATTATTAAATCCATTTGCACCACATATTACAGAAGAATTATTTGAAAGGATTGGATGTGTAGATACCATTAGTAATATTCCATGGCCTACTTATGAAGAGGCTAAAACAGTGGATGATGAAATTGAAATTCCAATTCAAGTAAATGGCAAATTAAGAGCTACTGTTACAATACCTTTAAACGAAAGTGAAGAGAAGGTAAGAAAAATAGTACATGCAAATCAAACCATTCTTAACAACTTAGAAGGAAAGAAAGTTGTAAAAGAGATTTATGTAAAAAATAAGATTTATAATATTGTGGTAAAATAAGAAAAACCCGCCAAATGGCGGGTTTTTAGGTGGTTATAAGTTGATAAAAAACTGCAAAGGATTGTCTGATCTGCAAAGTTCGTCTATTTCATAGAATTTTAGATCTGAAAATTTCCTGTAAATTTCAAGTCCACTCCGATACTTTAAGAGTTCCTTTAAAGTATGCCTTAAACGTTGAGTAGGCATAAAGATACCTTCACGGATAGAAGATGCTAAAGCATAGATTTCTTTACATTTTCCCCAAATACATATTGCTAACACTTCTTCAATGTCTGAATATTCTTTAAGCCAACCTACCCAATTCTTAGGAATCCGGTAGGTTTTTTCTGGGTTTTCTAAATCGATATAACACCAGAATTTGGGAGTAGTTACAATGCAAGCATTTAACTCCTCATAAGTTTCCATCAACATACGAAACCTCCTATAATAACAGTACAAATTGTACTGGAAATACCTTAATTATACCCTAAAATAGTCATGATGTCAATTTTTTGTCATATAATTGTAATATAACTGTAATCAAATTGTCATATCATTTTGTCATAATGTGTTATATAATAATGCTATATTATACTAAGGAGAAGAAGATATCTTATGAACATTGAAGCAGAATTGAAGAAAGATGGAATTGAAATAGTAGGAAGATTAGATACTTTAAGTGTGAATTCACTTGCTAAAAATGTTTCTCAAAAAATTTGCAAAACGTTTCCTAGAGCTCATTTTATTGAATCACAATTATTCATTGAACTTGCTAGAATTCCTATGTATCTTGCAAAAATGCCAGAAGGATTTGCAGAAGCAAATTATTTTTATAAGAACTGTTCTATTTATTTTAAACAAGGAGTACCTTTAGAAGAACTTGAAAAATTCGCCATTCATGAATTTATTCATTATATACAAGAAGTAAAAGATAACAAAGGAAATTTATATCGTTTAGGCCTTTGTGAATACGGAGAATTTAAAACTTATGGCATGGCATTAAATGAAGGAGCAGTGCAACTGGCTACTGCGGAAGCATTAAACCAACCAGAAGACATTGTAAAATATTATGGAATTTCTCTTCCAACCAATAGCCCTAATTATTACCCACTTCTTTGCAATTTGGTAAAACAACTAGCTTATTTAGTAGGAGAAGACATTTTATTTGATAGTACTTTTTTTAGTACAGATCAGTTTAAATTAGAAGCAATTAAACTTTTAGGAAGAAGAGAATTTTTACAAATACAAGAAAATTTAGATAAAATTTTAAATATTGAAGAAAAAATTATTTTACTAAACCAGCGCCTAGTAGAAGATGATTGTGAAGGAAATAAAGCTAAAAAGGTTGCTAAAAAAATTGAAACTTTAAAAGATGAACTAAAACTAATCTTTATGCAGACGCAAAAACTCATTTTTACTTCTTATTTTGACCATGAACTTGAAAAACTAACTACAACCCAACAAATTGAGTTTTATCGCGGAAAGCTATATAATTATCAAAATTTTATAGGAATCACTGAAAATTATTATGATTTTGATAATTATTATCTTGCTAAAATGGCTATTTTGCAAGAACGTTATGATGCTATTTTAAATAATGTTTCTTTAGTGGTTATAAAAGAATCTAAATTTAGTCGTTTTTGGCAATTGTTAAAAAATTTATTCTTGTGGAATTCAGAAAAAGAAAAAGAGTGAGGATGTCCTAAAAATATTTTTTAGGACATCCTCATTTTTTTTAAAGAAGAACTTCTTTTAGTAACAAAAAAGAATAAAACCTAGAAAAAATGGCAATCATAGTAATAAAATTTATAAAGGAGGAAGAAAAATGGCAAATCAAGTGACAGAAGAGTTAAATCAATTTTTATGTGATTTAGCAGTATTTTATCGCAAATTACAAAATTATCATTGGAATGTAAAAGGAAAAGATTTCTTTGTGGATCATAGCAAATTAGAAGAATACTATGACGGAATTAATGAAGATATTGATGAAATAGGAGAACACATCTTAATTTTAGGTGCGCAACCTTTAGGAACCATGAAATCTTATTTAGAAAAAACTAATATTGCAGATGCAAAAGATGAAAAAATTAGTAGCACTGATGTTTATCGTAATATTGAAGCAGATTATAAAATGTTATATGATTGCGCAAAAAAAATCAAAGAATCAGCAGATGAGGCAAATGATCCTGCAACTTCTAGTCTAATGGATGACTATTTAAGAAAATATGGAAAAATTTTATGGATGTTAAAACAACATGCTTAAAAAATAAGGAATGCTAAGAATTTTCTAGAATAAAATATTTACAATTAAAAATCATTAGTATATAATAGCAAAGAAATGAAATACTTACTAAATAAGTAATTCTAAAAAGTATATACTAATGATTTTTTGATAATAAAAGAATATCAGAATAGATAAGGGAGGATAAAATGGCAAAAGAAGTTAGTCAGGAAGAAAAAGATAGAATATATCAAATGATTGATAATTTGGTAGAAAGAGCCAAAAAAGCATCTAAAGAATATCTAGAATTAGACCAAGAACAAGTAAATCATATTATAAAACAAATGGCAATGGCAGGCTTAGAACATCACATGGAACTTGCTAAAATGGCAGTGGAAGAAACCGGTCGTGGAATTTATGAAGATAAAATTACCAAGAATATGTTTGCCACAGAATATGTGTATCATAGTATTAAATATGATAAAACAGTAGGAGTTATTTCAGAAAATGAAGAAGAAGGTTATAAAGAAATTGCAGAACCAATTGGAATTATTGCAGGAGTAACCCCAGTTACCAATCCAACTTCTACCACTATGTTTAAATCTTTAATTGCAGCAAAAACCAGAAATGTAATTATATTTGGATTCCATCCATCTGCTCAAAAATGTAGTGTAGCTGCAGCTCAAATTTTAAAGGAAGCCGCAGTAAAAGCAGGGGCACCAGAAGATTGTATTTTATGGATTGAAGAACCATCTATTACCGCAACAACAGCTTTAATGAACCATCCAGGTGTCAATTTAATTTTAGCAACTGGTGGGAGCGGAATGGTAAAAGCTGCTTACTCTTGTGGAAAGCCAGCATTAGGAGTAGGACCTGGAAATGTTCCATGTTATATTGATAAAACAGCAAAATTAAAAACATCTGTCAATGATTTAGTATTATCTAAATCCTTTGATAATGGTATGATTTGTGCTTCTGAACAATCTGTGATTGTAGATAAACAAATTCATGAAGAATTTGAAAAACTTATGAAAGAGGCAGGCTGCTATTTCCTAGATGCAGACCAAACAGAAAAATTAAGAAAGAGTATGTTTTCCCCTGAAAAAGGTGGGGCCTTAAATGCAGACATTGTAGGAAAAAGCCCATACATCATTGCAAAAGGAGTTGGAATCGAAGTTCCAAAGGATACAAAAGTATTAGTATTAAAGGAAAATGGAGTAGGAGTGGAATACCCATTCTCAAAAGAAAAGCTAAGCCCAGTTCTAGCTTATTATATTGTAGAAAATGCAGAAGAAGGAATTGAACTTGCAGAAAAGCTAATTGAATTTGGGGGGCTTGGACATTCAGCAGTCATTCATTCAGAAGATGAAGAAACCATTCGTAAATTTGCAGAAAAAGTAAAAGTAGGAAGAATTATTGTAAATTCTCCATCTACTCATGGGGCCATTGGAGATATTTATAATACCAATATGCCATCTTTAACTCTTGGCTGCGGTACTTTTGGAGGAAATTCTACAACGGCTAATGTATCCTCAGTCAATCTAATTAATTTAAAAAGAGTTGCAAAAAGGAGAGTTAATATGCAATGGTTTAAAATTCCACAAAAAATTTATTTCGAAGCAGGCTCTATTTCTTACTTAGAAAAAATGCCAGATATTACAAGAGCTTTTATTGTAACAGACCCAGGAATGGTTAGTTTAGGATATGTTGATAAAATTCTATATCATTTAAGAAAAAGAAAAGAATATGTACACTCAGAGATATTTTCTCAAGTAGAATCAGACCCATCTTTCGATACCATTTATAAAGGGGTAGAAATGATGAACGAATTTAAACCTGATGTCATTATTGCCCTAGGTGGAGGAAGCCCAATTGATGCAGCAAAAGGCATGTGGTTATTTTATGAACATCCAGAAGCAGACAGTGAAGGAATGAAATTAAAGTTTATGGATATTCGTAAAAGAACCTATAAATTTCCAAAATTGGGAACAAAAGCACAATTAGTAGCTATTCCAACCACATCAGGAACTGGTTCAGAGGTAACTTCTTTTGCAGTTATTACAGATAAAAAGAATAACAAAAAATATCCTTTAGCAGATTATGAATTAACACCAGATGTTGCAATCGTAGACCCAGATTTAGTTATGAGTCTTCCAAAATCCATTACAGCAGATACCGGTATGGATGTTTTAACACATGCCATTGAAGCCTATGTTTCTAACATGGCATCAGATTATACAGATGGATTAGCAGAAAAAGCAGTAGAGTTAGTGTTTAAAAACTTAAGAGAAGCCTACAATCATGGACATAACGTCTCTGCAAGGGAAAAAATGCATAATGCAAGTACCATTGCAGGAATGGCATTTACTAATGCCTTTTTAGGTATTAACCATTCTCTTGCTCATAAAATAGGGGCAGAATTTCACTTGCCACATGGTAGAATTAATGCAATCTTACTTCCTTATGTTATTCGATATAATAGCCAGAAACCAACAAAATTTGTATCTTTCCCAAAATATGAATATTATATTGCAGACCAAAAATATGCAGACCTTTCTAGAAGAATGAACTTTCCTGCCTATGGAAATGAAGAAGGAGTAAATTCTTTAATTGCAGAAGTTCAAAAATTAAATGCAGACTTAAATATACCAAAATCATTCAAAGAAGCTGGAATTCCAGAAGAGAAATTCTTAGAAAAGGTAGATATGCTTGCAGATAGGGCATTTGAAGACCAATGTACTACTGCAAATCCAAGACTTCCATTAGTAGAAGAATTAAAACAAATTTTATTAGACAGTTATTATGGAAAATAGGACCGTTGGGGACAGACTTATTTGGTCCTAATAATTTAATTACTAAAAAGAAAAAAGATGTATAACAATTGAAAAAGGGGCATAAAGGGGAAAATAGAATGGAGGAATTATTATGCCACGTAAATCACGTAGAAATTATAATACATCTTTTTTTCATGTAATTGTACAAGGTATCAACAAAGAATATATTTTTCAAAAAGAAATATACAAGAAAAAATATTTGAACTTGATGATAAAAAACTACCAAGAATATAATGTGAAAATTTTAGCCTATTGTATAATGGATAATCATACACATTTATTAATTTATTCAGAAAACAATCAGAAGTTATCAGATTTTATGAAGAAGATTAATGAAGATTATGGTAGATTCTATAATTATATGGAAAATAGAGTAGGACATGTTTTTAGAAATAGATTTTTAGCAGAAGAAATTACTTCGGAAAAATATCTGGTAGACTGTTTAGTTTATATTCATAATAATCCCGTTAAAGCAAATATCGTAAGAAAGTGTGATGAATATCAATACTCAAGCTATTATGATTATTTAAAAAAAGGGAGATTTATTGATGACGATGCGATGGAGATGGTATTTCATACGAATCAAATCAACTTATTAGAATATGAAAAAAGGCATACGAAGAAGGATTACTATTTCAAAGAATATGAAAATGCCTTAGAAGAAAATATGAAAGAAATCATAGAATCACTAGAACTAGAATACAAAAAAAGTTGGAATTATATTATTAAAGAAAAATCAAATATAGAAATACTTGTACCAAGAGTAAAACAAAAAATAGATATATCTAATTATCAATTAGCAAAATATTTTAAAATACATAGACATAGAGTAGAAAGAATTTTAATGAGATATCATACTAAAAATAACAGAAAATAAAAAGTGGGACCATTGGGGACAGACCCCTTTAGTCCCATTTCTTAATGGGACTAAAGGGGTATGTCCCCAATGGTCCCATATACTTTTAAATGTACATCTATTAACTGCTCTTTAGAAACATTTCCAGGAGCCCCCATCATTAAATCCTGTGCTTTACTATTCATAGGAAATGCAACTGCTTCGCGAATGCTGTTTGCACCTGTTAATAACATTAGCATTCTATCAACACCAGGAGCAATTCCTGCATGTGGTGGAGCACCATATTGAAATGCTTGAAATAAAGCAGAAAATTTTTGTTCAATATCTTGTTTGGTATAATTTGCAATTTCAAAGGATTTTTCCATAATTGCAATATCATGATTTCTTACAGCGCCAGAAGAAAGCTCTACTCCATTACACACAATATCATATTGATAGGCTAAAATAGAAAGTGGTTCTTTCGTTTGTAACGCTTCTAAACCGCCCTGTGGCATAGAAAAAGGGTTATGGCAAAAAGCGACTTTTCCATGGTCATCTAATTCATACATAGGAAAATCTACAATCCAGCAAAAAGCAAATACATTTTCATCTATTAAATTTAATCTTTTTCCTAACTCTGTTCTAATCTGACCTGCAAAGTCCGCAGCTCTTTTTTCATTATCTGCAATAAAGAAAATAGTGTCCTCTTTTTCTAAATCTGCTAATTTTAATAATTCTGATTTTAAATCTTGCAAAATAAACTTATCAATTGGTCCTTTAAAAGAAGTATCTTCTTGTACTTCTAAATAGCCAAGTCCAGGCATTCCAATAGAGATAGCAAACTCTAATAGCTTTTCATGAAATCCTTTTGACAGGTGAGCACTTACTTTAATGGCTCTTACTGTTTTTCCAATAAAAGGCTTGAAAGTACACTTTTGGAAAAAGTCTGTTAAATCAATGATGACAAGTGGATTTCTTAAATCTGGCTTATCAGTTCCATATTTTAACATAGCATCATGGTAAGAGATACGAGGGAAAGGAGTCTCCTTAACCTTCTTATCAGAAAATTGAGTAAAGGTATGAACCATTACAGGCTCCATAACTGCAAAAACATCATCCTGTGTTGCATAAGACATTTCCATATCTAATTGATAAAACTCTCCTGGTGAGCGGTCTGCCCTTGCATCTTCATCTCGAAAACAAGGCGCAATTTGAAAATATTTATCAATGCCAGCAACCATCAATAATTGTTTGAATTGTTGAGGTGCTTGAGGTAAAGCATAAAATTTCCCAGGATGTAATCTGCTAGGGACAAGATAATCTCTTGCTCCTTCTGGGGAAGAACTGGTTAAAATAGGAGTTTGCACTTCTAAAAAGCCTTGTTTTATCATTTCTTCTCTTAAAAATTGTAACAATTTTGCTCTTAATATGATGTTATCTTTTAATTTCGTGTTTCTTAAATCCAAATAACGATATTGTAACCTTAAATCTTCACGCACTTCTTGGTTAGAATTAATTTCAAAAGGTAATGTTTTGGTTCTTTTACCTAAAATTGTAATTTTTTCAATACGAATTTCAACAAGACCGGTGTCTAATTTTTCATTAATTGTTTCTTTATCTCTTTTCCTCACAATTCCTTCTACACAAACAGAAGATTCAATTGGAATATGAGAAGCAAAGTCGACTTCTCCAGAATCTTCAGAAGTAACCACTTGTGTCACTCCATACATGTCACGGATGTCTAAAAATACAAGACCTCCAAAGTCACGAATGGTTTCTACAAAACCAGCAATTTTTACTTTTTTACCTACATCATCTAAACGAATTTCATTGCAGGTATGTGTACGATAAATACTCATAAAAAATTCCCTCTTTCTATAAAAAATTTTCTTTTCCTTTATAAATGGAAAAAGAAGTTGACAGATAAAGGGAAATTCTAGATATCAAAAAATCCCTTGCACTATCTAAAATGCAGGGACGAAAAAATCCGCGGTACCACCCAGCTTGAAGTTTTAAAAAACTTCCACTTAGTTAAAAAAATCAAAATTGCTCCTATGTGTTAGTCGGCTATGTTCTTCTATAAAAGGCTCTCAGCGCATCCACCTTTATTCTCTGTTAGTAACTTTTAACCGGTCGTCATATTCAACGCAATTTGGAAATTTTAAAAAATGTTCTGTATATTTTATTATAATATACAACCTTTTGTCAAGAAATACTTGTAATTTTTTGAAAAAGTGGATATAATTACAAATATCATTAAAATAAGAAGGTGAATTAAATGACAAATGTAAGTAAAGAAGAGTTATTACATATTGCAAATTTAGCAAGTTTAAATATCAAAGAAGATGAAGTGGAAAAATATTTAGCAAATTTGCAAGATATTTTAAATTTTGCAAATATTGTAAGTCAAGCTCCAGTAGATGAATTGACGCAAACAGTAGGAGTAAATGATAATTATAATGTATTTCGTAAAGATGAAATAAAAAGATTTGAGGAAATGGATTTATTACTTTCTAATGCACCAGAAAAAGACAGAAATATGTTTCAAATTCCAAAAGTAATTCAGTAGAAAGGGATAGGAGGACGCAAAATGGATATTACAGAGTTAACCGTACATGAGTTAAGAGATAAATTAAAAAACAAAGAGTTAACAAGCACAGATATTACCAAAGCATATATAGATAAAATTGGACAAGAAGAAAAAAATGTACAGGCTTTTATTACAACTTTAACAGATGAAGCAATGGAGCAAGCTAAACAAATAGATGAAAAAAGAGCAAAAGGAGAAGTGACAAATGAATTGGCAGGAATTCCCATTGGTATTAAAGATAATATTTGTACCAAAGGCGTAAAAACAACTTGTGCTTCTAAAATGCTTGAAAATTTTGTTGCACCATATAATGCAACTGTTATGGAGAAAATAGAAGCTGAGAATATGATTAACTTAGGAAAACTAAACATGGATGAATTTGCCATGGGAGCTTCTACCGAATATTCTTATTTTAAGAAGACAAGAAACCCAAGAAATTTAAAAACAGTGCCAGGAGGATCTTCAGGTGGCAGTGCAGCAGCAGTTGCCGCAAATCTTGTTCCATGGGCACTGGGTTCTGACACAGGAGGATCTGTACGTCAACCAGCATCTTTTTGTGGAGTAGTGGGATTAAAACCAACTTATGGGTTGGTATCACGCTATGGGTTAGTTGCATTTGCATCCTCTTTAGATCAAATAGGTCCTATTACAAAAGATGTAACAGATTGTGCAATTCTATTAAATGTGATTGCAGGACATGATGAAAAGGATAGTACTTCTATGAAAATAGAAAAGAAGGATTATTGCAAGGCACTAAAAAATGATGTTAAAGGACTAAAGATTGGGGTGCCAAAAGAATATTTTGGAGAAGGAATCAATGCAGAAGTAAAAGAAAAATTAGAACAAGCCATTGAAACATATAAAAAATTAGGAGCAGAAGTAGAAGAATTTTCTTTGGATATTGCAGATTATGCTTTAGCTACTTACTATATTATAGCTTGTGCAGAAGCAAGCTCCAACTTAGGAAGATTTGATGGAATCCGCTATGGTTATAGAACTAAAAATTTTACCAATTTAAAAGAATTATTTAAAAATTCTAGAAGTGAAGGATTTGGAGAAGAAGTAAAAAGGAGAATTATTTTAGGAACCTATGTACTTTCTTCGGGATATTATGATGCTTACTATAAAAAAGCACAACAAGTGAGAACCTTAGTAAAACGAGAATTCGAAAAAGCATTTGAAAAATATGATGTATTATTAACACCAACTTCACCAACGGTTGCCTTTGAAATAGGAACAAGATCTAATAATCCACTTGAAATGTATTTAGCAGATATTTGTACGGTTTCTGTTAATATTGCAGGGGTTCCAGCAATCTCTATTCCATGTGGAGAAAATAAAGATGGTATGCCAATTGGTATGCAATTAATTGGTAATTATTTTGCAGAAGAAACTATTTTAAATGCAGCTTATACTTATGAGTGTTGTCCCCATAGTGACAAGATAACAAAAAATTGCAAAATTCAAAGTGAGGAGATAAGAAAATGTCAAGAGAAGATTATGAAGTAGTGATAGGATTAGAAGTACACGCTGAACTTTCCACAAAAACGAAGATATTTTGTAGCTGCCCGACAGAATTTGGTGCAGAGCCTAACACTCAAACTTGCCCTATCTGTATGGCAATGCCTGGAACGCTTCCTGTATTAAATGAAAAAGTAGTAGAGTATGCAGTAAAAGCAGGGCTTGCAACAAATTGCGATATTTCAAGAAATAGTAAAAATGATAGAAAGAATTACTTTTATCCAGATCTTCCAAAATCTTACCAAATATGACAATTTGATAAGCCACTTTGTGAAAATGGATTTGTGGAGATAGAAGAGGAAAACGAAGAAAACAATAAGAAAAGAATTGGAATTACCAGAATCCATATTGAAGAAGATGCGGGAAAATTAAACCACAATGAATTTGGTGGTGGCAGTTTAGTAGATCTAAATAGAGCAGGAGTGCCACTTATTGAAATCGTTTCAGAACCAGATATGCGTTCTAGTAAAGAAGCGGAAAGTTATCTAAGGAAAATTAAATCTATTTTAGAATATATTGAAGTATCTGATTGTAAAATGCAAGAAGGCTCTCTAAGAGCAGATGTGAATGTTTCTATTATGAAAAAAGGTTCAAAAGAATTTGGAACTCGTACAGAGATGAAAAATATGAATTCTTTCAGGTCAATTGTAAGAGCAATAGAATATGAAATTGATAGACAAATTGAAGTAGTAGAAACTGGTGGAGTGATTACACAAGAAACTCTAAGATGGGACGCTGTATGAGGTAGAACCTTTTCTAGGAGGGATAAAGAAGATGAACAAGATTATCGTTATTTTCCAGAGCCAGATTTGGTAGCCATCCGTCTATCAGAGGAATATATCCAAAATATTAAAAACAACTTACCTGAACTCCCAGAAAGTAGGAAGCAAAGATATTTAGCAGAATATAAATTGTCTGAAAAAGATAGTAAGATGTTAACTGCTTCAAAATATTTATCTGATTTATTTGAACAAGCTCTAGCAATTTGCAAAAATCCAAAGGCAGTAGCTAACTGGTTATTATCTGATGTTTCTAGGATATTAAATGAAAAGGAATTAGAACCAGAAAATATACCATTTACAGCCAAACAATTAGCAGACATGATTCTCTTAATTGATCAAGGAACAATTAGTAGCGCTATTGCTAAAAAAGTATTGGAAGAATTATTTGAAAATCCAAAAGCTCCAGAAGAAATTGTTAAAGAAAAAGGTTGGATTCAAATTTCAGATGAGAATGCTATTAAAGAAGTAGTAATGAAAATCCTATCCAATAACCCTCAATCAATTAGTGACTTTAAAGCTGGAAAAGATAGAGCTTTAGGATTTTTAGTAGGGCAAGCAATGAAGGAAACAAAAGGAAAAGCAAATCCTAAAATGCTTAATGAAATGTTTTTAGAAGAACTAAAAAAATAATAAAAAGACTGGCACATTATTTGGTGCCAGTTTCTTTTATAATTTTTTGAAAAGCAAAACCACAGATGACAAACCCTACCATGAAAAATAAGCTGGTTCTAAATAGAGAAATACCAATATAGAAAACAGCAGGAACATGATAGAGAAAATCATAAGTAAGTAAAATTAAAATAGAAAGGATGCTAATTCCAAACGAAAAACGTACTCCTGATTTCATCAATTCCACAATAGAATGATCCATCTTTTTCATTTCTAATAATAATTGTTTCATACAAATTACCTCACACTTCTATTCTATATATTTATGTATGATTATTAAATTCATACATAGTTATTTCATAGAAATTTAAACACTTCTAGTTATAATGTTACCATAAAATAAAAGGAAAAACAAAGGAAATGATTGGAAAAAAAAAAAGATGCTAATTAAAAAATAGCATCTTATCTTCTAAAAAAACTGTGCACAATTTTTTTAGAGTTTGTTATTTCATTGCATTTAATTTTTTAGCCATGTTAGATTTTTTTCTAGCAGCTGTGTTTTTCACGATAACACCTTTTGTACATGCTTGGTCTACTTTTTTAGTAGCTTCTGAAAATAATTTAGTAGCTTCTTCTTTATTTCCAGCCTCTATTGCTTGTTCAAATTTCTTAACAGCTGATTTATATCCAGATTTGATCATATTATTTCTAAGAGTTTTCTTTTCAATAACACTAACACGTTTGATTGCTGATTTAATGTTTGGCATCTATTAGCACCTCCCTCTTATAGCGTTCCTAAATTAACATTGTCTATTATAACATGCAAAGTTCAATTTGACAAGAGATTTTTAAAAATAGCTTGAAAAATTAAAATAAAACATATATAATAAATCATACCAATGAAAATATAGATAAATTTGGAAGGAGAGATTGATTATGAACATCAAAATAGTAGGAAAAGAATTAAAAGCAACAGAGGCAATCAAAGATTATATTGGTAAAAAATCAGAAAAATTAGAAAAATATTTTGGAGAAGAATTTGACGTAACAGCAACCATTAAAACAGAAGGTGGACTTCAAGTTGCAGAAATGGAGGTAAAAACTCCAACAGATAGATTCAGAGCAGTTACAGCTCATAAAGATTTGTATGCATCTATTGATAAAGATATTGATATCTTAGAAGGTCAGATTCGTAAGATGAAAACCAAAAAGGATCAACAAAATATGACAGAATCTATCAGAAATAAAGAAATGATACGAGATATGGAACAACAAGAAGTAGAAGGAGAAATTATAAAAACTTTATATTATGAAATCAAACCACTATCTCCAGAAGATGCAAAATTAGAATTAGAAGGAAGACCACAAGATAAATTTTTAACATTTATTAATATTGAAACAGGAAAAGTAAATGTTATTTATCGCTTAAAAGATAATAAAAACTTTGGATTAGTTGAGCCAGAAGCATAATAGAGTGTCACTTTTAAGGAACGTCCCCATTAGTGACAATTATTGTAAAGCAAAAAAGAAACCTACTTAAATATGTATCTAAATAGGTTTCTTTTTACGTATTTAACAATTACGTAATAATAATTATCTTATTAAAAAAAATAACTATCTCATTTGGCTTTCAGCTTGTTGGATTAATTTTTTAACCATTTGACCACCGATTCTACCAGCGTCTTTTGAAGATAAATCTCCATTATATCCTTGTTTTAAGTTAACACCAACTTCGCTAGCTACTTCATATTTGAATTTGTTAAGAGCTTCTTTAGCTTCTGGAACTACAGATTGATTTCTGTTTGCGCTTGCCATAATTTTCACCTCCTAGAATGTGATTCGTTTTTAAATTTTTTCGAAAAAACTTGATTGCTTTTTCAGTATATATAGTGTACAGATATTCTTTTTTTAAACTGGTAAATTCTGGTTTACAAATTATTTTAAAATATAAATGATTGACAAGATAATAACAAAAAGAATATAATAGGAAAAGTTGTAAATAATAAAAAAACAAGGAGATGAACTATGTACAAACTAATAGCAATTGATTTAGATGGAACTTTGTTAGATTCTTATGGACAAATTTCACAAAAAAATAAACAAACTCTACAAAAAGCAATGGAAAAAGGAATAGAAATAGTGCTAACTTCAGGAAGAGGTGCCATGTCTGTTCAAAATTTAGCATCAGAAATAGGAGAAAATCATTATGTCATTTGTGGAAATGGTTCTATGATATACGATTTAAAAGAAAATGCATTAATTTATGATAAATTTTTATCACAAAAAAAAATATTGCAACTAGTTCAAATTTGTGAGCAAAATAGTATCTATTATAGTATTTACACAAAAGATGCAATTATTACAAAAAGTTTGAATTATAATGTACTTTTTTATCATCAAGAAAATGCAAATAAGCCAGATAATAAAAAAACACATATTTATGTGGTACAAAATATATATGAATACATTGTAAATAGAAAGAAAGAAGATTATATTAAAGTTACAATCTGCGATGATAATAATATTATCTTCAATAGTATTATTAAAAAAATGAAAAATGTAAAAGGGGTTGATGTACTAGATGTAGGACATATATCTAGAAAAATAATTAAAGCAGGAACAGAGGAATATTCTATGGAATATTTTTATACAGAAGTTTCAAACCAAAATGTAAATAAATGGTCTGCTATTTCATTTTTAATTGATAAATTGGGAATTCAAAGTAAAGAAGTAATGGCAATAGGAGATAACGTTAATGATCAATCCATGCTTGAAAAAGCAGGTTTAGGGGTCGCAATGGGAAATAGTGCTCCCTATATTCAAAAAATGGCAAAAGTTGTGACAGATAGTAATAATGAAGATGGTGTTGCAAAAGCAATTGAAAAATACATTTTCTCTACTTAAATAAAGATAAAATTTAAAATAAAAATAGTATAAACAACTTAAAAAATGCACATAACTATAAAAAAGAATAGGAGTGTGTATTTTTTTATGAATAAACAAGATAAAGTGGCTGGTAAAAATAATCAACTTGATAAAAAATTAGAAATAAAAAATAATAAGAAAAGTCAAACGCAAAAAATGAAAACTGAAATAGGTAGTATAGAAGAAGTGGAAGATACTACTAAATATGGAGAGTTTGTTTCCTCATATTTTGCTTGGCTCACATTAGAAAGACAAAAAAATAAAGCAAATGAGATGGAAATGATAGAAAAGGAAAAGAAAAAATAAGAATTCACAAAACTTTCACAAAAAACTATTGACAAAAATGAAAATTGTAGTATAATTACTTTTGTAAGTCAAAGAAAGTCAAAGTCAAAAACAAAATATAAAAATTAGACAAATACAAACAAAAATAGATAACAAAATAAAAACCGACAAAGGGAGTGATACAAAATGCGAATATCAGATATGATAGAAGAATTCATAAAAGATATGTTTTCAGACCAAGACGAATTTATTGAAATTCAAAGAAATGACTTAGCACAGCATTTTAATTGTGTTCCATCACAAATTAATTATGTAATTGCAACTAGATTTAAGCCATCACAAGGCTATTATGTAGAAAGCAAAAGAGGTGGTGGAGGTCATATTAAAATTAAAAAAATTAATGTGACAAAAAGTAATTATCTAATGCATGCTATTAGTAGCATTGGAGAAAAGATCACATCACAAGAAGTAGATATCTTTATTAGTAATTTTTTGTCAGAACAAATCATTTCTGAAAAAGAAGCTAAATTATTAAAAGTAGCGACAAGTGATAATGTATTAATTGTACCACAAAACTTAAGAGACTTACTAAGAGCAAATATCTTTAAAAATATGCTTATTAATTTAGTAGAAGACTAAAGAAAAGGTAAATAAAAGAAAATGACAATCATACAAAAATCAAAATTAAAGGAGGTAGATTTTTATGCTATGTCAAAATTGTGGAAAAAACGAAGTGAATTTCCGTTATACACAAATCATTAATGGAGTGAAAAAAGAAATGGCGCTTTGTGATCAATGTGCCCAAAGTTTAGGGTTAGAAACTCTAGACTTCAGTATGCCAATTAATTTTTCTAGCTTTTTAGGTGATTTTTTAACAGAGGCAATGGACAATACGGGAATATTACCAAACTTTACGAAAACAGCAACATTACAATGCGATAATTGTGGTATGACTTATGATGAGTTTGCAAATAATGGTAAGTTTGGCTGCAGTCATTGCTATGATATTTTTGCAGATACTCTAGAATCTGTACTTAAAAACATCCATGGAAGTACAAATCATGTAGGAAGAAGAAGTAGATTAACAAGTAGTCTTCAAAGTCAAAATCAAAATAAAAATAAATATCAAGGAAAAAAAGAATTAGGAAAAGAAGAAAATCCAACTTCTAACAAACAATCAGTTGAAAAACAAGATCCTAAACAAGAACTAATCCAAAAATTAAATAGAGATTTGAAAAAAGCAATTCAAGAAGAACGCTATGAAGATGCAGCAAAAATAAGAGATGAAATAAAAAGGTGTCCCCAAAGTGACAATAAAGTGACAAAGAAGTGAGGAGGAAAAAAGAATGTTAAATTGGTATTTACAAAATGGAAAGGACTCAGATGTGGTAATTAGTTCAAGAGTAAGACTTGCTAGAAATTTAAAAGATTGGCCATTCCCTACAAAACTTACAAAGGAGCAGGCAAAAGAACTGTTAGAGAAAATAAAAGAAATTACGCCAAGTCTTGGATATGGACTTAAACTGATTCAGCTAGAGGACTTAGATGACATGACCAAGGTAAGTCTAGTAGAAAAACATATCCTTAGTCCAGAGTTTGCAATGAATGAAAAGAAAATAGGTGCTCTTATGATAAATGATGAGGAAAATATTGCAATTATGGTGAATGAAGAAGATCATATTCGTATGCAGTTTTTTTGTTCAGGATTAGATTTAGATAATTTAAAGAATTTAGCAGTTGAAATTGATGAAAAATTAGATAATTTACTACCTTATGCATGTCATGAAAAATATGGTTATCTAACAGCTTGTCCAACAAATGTAGGAACTGGAATGAGAGCATCTGTAATGGTACATTTACCAGCTTTAACTATGACAGGCAATATTAATAAAATCTTAAATGTTGTAAATGGTTTTGGAATGAATATTCGTGGTATCTATGGGGAAGGAACACAAAGCCAAGGAGATATTTATCAGATTTCAAATCATCAAACTCTAGGATTAACAGAAAATGATATTATCAAAAACCTAAATTTAATTACAGAAAAAGTGATTGAACAAGAAAGAATGGCAAGAAAACACCTAGCTAAAAATTCCATTGATTTAGAAGATAGAGTTTATCGTGCTTATGGAACTCTTGCTTTTGCAACTAAACTTTCTTCAGAAGAATGTAAAAAGCTATTATCCTATGTAAAATTAGGAACAGATTTAGGAATTATTAAAGAGCTTACTGATAGCAAAGTTTCAAAACTTTACCTATATACACAACCAGCGAACTTACAGAAGTATTTGGGTAAACAATTAGATGGCTATGAAAGAGAATTAAAAAGACCAGAAGTGATTAAGCAAATTATAAAAGAATAAAGAAAGGAGAAAATTATAATGACATATAAATTTACAAATCGTGCGGAAAAAGCACTAGAACTTGCAGCAGAACTTGCGGCAGAATTTGGACATAATTATATTGGAACAGAACATATTTTATACGGATTGGCAAAAGAAGGTAGTGGTGTAGCAAGTCAAGTTTTAAGTATGCAAGAAGTACTACCTGAAAAAATCGAGGAAGAAATTGAAATTCTAATTGGTAGAGGGGAAGAAATCGAAGATGAGTCTACCATTGGTTTTACTCCAAGAAGTAAAAGAATTATTGAAAATGCATTTTTAGAGGCTAGAAAATTAGGTTCAGAATTTATTGGAACAGAGCATTTGCTAATTGGTATTATGCGTGAAGGAGACAGTGTTGCTGTTCGTATTATGATGGATTTAAAAGTAAACCCTCAAAAATTATATAATGAAATTTTAAAAGTGGTAAATGAAGAAGAAAGTACTAACAATCAAGAAAGAAGTTCTAATAATAAGTCTAAGGCAGGCAGTTATAACCAAACACCTACTTTAAACCAGTTTGGTGGAGATTTAACGAAACGTGCAAGAGAGGGAAAATTAGATCCTGTTATTGGAAGGAAAGATGAAATTGAAAGAGTAATTCAAATTTTATCTAGGAGAACAAAAAATAATCCATGTTTAATTGGAGAGCCAGGTGTTGGTAAAACAGCAGTAGTAGAGGGGCTAGCTGAAAAAATCGTGGCAGAGGATGTTCCTCAAATGTTAAAAAATAAAAGAGTAGTAAGCCTAGATATTGCAAGTATGGTAGCAGGTGCTAAATATCGTGGTGATTTTGAAGAAAGAATTAAAAAGTGCCTAGAAGAGGTAAAAAAAGTAGGAGACGTTATTTTGTTTATTGATGAAGTTCATACCATTGTGGGAGCAGGATCAGCAGAAGGAGCAGTAGATGCAGCAAATATTTTAAAACCACTACTAGCAAGAGGCGAAGTACAAGTGATAGGAGCTACTACTTTAAATGAGTATCGCAAGTATATTGAAAAAGATAGTGCATTAGAAAGACGTTTTAGCCCAGTAACAGTGGGAGAACCTACGATAGAAGAAACAACCCAAATTTTAAAAGGAATCCGCGATAAATACGAAGCACATCATAATGTAAAAATTACAGATGAGGCAATTAAGGCATCTGTGGAGCTATCAACTAGATATATTAATGATAGATTTTTACCAGATAAAGCAATTGACTTAATTGATGAGGCAGCTTCTAGAGTAAAAATGAGAACTTATACTCAACCAGAATCTCTTAAAAAATTAGAGGACAAAATTGCAGAATTAGATAAAGAAAAAGAAGAAGCAGTACGTAGTCAAGACTTTGAGAAGGCAGCAAGTCTTCGTGATAAAGAAAAAGAAGCAAAAGAGAAACTTGCTAAAGAAAAAGAAAAATGGGAAAGTAAAAATACAAAAAGCGTAACAGCACTAACAGCAGAAGATATTGCAGAAGTGGTTTCTAGTTGGACAGGGGTACCTGTAAAAAAATTGACCCAAAGTGAGAATGAGAAATTAAAGAACTTAGAAGAAACACTTCATAAAAGGGTGATTGGCCAAAATGAAGCAGTAGAAGCAGTTGCTAAAGCTATTAGAAGAGGTAGAGTGGGATTAAAAGATCCTAATCGTCCAATCGGTTCTTTCTTATTCTTAGGTCCAACAGGTGTTGGAAAAACGGAGCTTTCCAAAGCACTAGCAGAAAGTCTATTTGGAAATGAAGATGCTATGATTAGAATTGATATGTCTGAATATATGGAAGGGCACTCTGTATCTAAATTAATTGGATCTCCTCCAGGTTATGTTGGTTTTGATGATGGAGGACAACTAACAGAGAAAATTAGAAGAAAACCATATTCTGTTATCCTATTTGATGAAATTGAAAAAGCACATCCAGATGTTATGAATATGTTGCTTCAAATTTTAGATGATGGACGTTTAACAGATAGCCAAGGCAGAACCGTAAATTTTAAAAATACAGTTATTATTATGACTTCTAACATTGGTGCAAGAAGAATTACAGATAAAAATACTTTAGGGTTTACAATGTCAGAAGATAAAAAAGAAGAAAGTAAGAAAGAATATGAAGAAATCAAAAAAGATGTAATGGCAGAACTTAAAAAAGAATTTAGACCAGAGTTTATTAATCGTATTGATGAAATTATTGTATTCCATAAATTGACTCAAGAAGATATTAAACAGATTATAGATATTATGCTTTCACAAGTAACAAAACGTTTACAAGAACAAAATATGAATTTAACAATTGATGAATCAGTAAAAGAATTAATTGCTAAAAAAGGAGTAGATGCAAACTATGGTGCAAGACCTTTAAAAAGAGCAATTCAAAATATGTTAGAAGATAAAGTGGCAGAAGCAATTTTAGATGGCAAAATGAAGCCAAATCAAAAATCTGAGGCTAAAGTGGAAAATGAAGAAGTTGTAATTGCATAGTTTTTAACAAAATATATTTGAAAGAAGAGAAATATTATGTTATAATAAAAATCAATACTAATCAGAAAAGAGGGTTTTCAACATGGAAGGTATTTTATGGCAACTAGAGCAAGATAGTAGTTTACCAGTACTTATCCTAAAAGGGGAAAGCTCGAAAACAGAAAATGAGAATTTGATGTTGTTACAATTGGTTTTATGGTTAGAAAAAGCGCAGAAAGATTTTGAAGCAAAACCTTTTTGCATGTTTAAACCAACCAAAGCCAAAAGAGGGAGAATAGCCAAAATAACAGTTCAATCTGCTTTCATTTTTCCAAGCCGAAGACAGTGCAGAATGTTTTGTATGTATTGGCAAGAAGAATAAGAAAACCCGTACTAAGCTAAGAAAAAAAGGTAGTTCTAAATTTAGAATTACCTTTTTTCTTAAAAAAGATAGGATTTCTAAACGAGGTATGATATAATAAAAATCAGTTGTCAAAATTTGCATGCAATTCAAACTTTAATTTACGGAAGTGAACTTACTTTTTCATGGCTTTTAATTGTTGTTTGTTTGCTTACAATCATTGTAAAGTTTAGCTTATTTTTTTATACACGTCGTCTTTGCAAAAAGTATACCAATATTTTATTAGAAGCAAACACCAAAGATCATAGGAATGATTGTATTGTAACAACTTTTACTTTAATTTCAATTTTACTTACCTTATTTGGAATCTATTGGTTTGATGGAGTTGTGGGAATTGGTATTTCTATTTGGATTTGCATAACAGGGGTCAAAATCTTTACAGAAAGTTATAATGTTTTGATGGATATTTCTTTAGATGATAAAACAGCAGAACTTATTTTTGATTTAGTACATCAATATAAAGAAATTCAAAAAATTGACGAAATTTCTTCTACCCCTGTTGGTTATCAATATTTGGTAGTACTTACTATTTATGTAGATGGCAACATGTCTACTTTTGCAAGCCATAAACTAGCAGATAATTTGGAAAAAGATATAACAAGACTAGAAAAAATTTATAGAGCAATCATTCATGTAGAGCCAATTTAATGTATTTTTGAATAAGAAACTTGCATAAAAAAACAACCAATGCTATAATGAAAAAAACAAAAGAAGGAGAAATTAATGGAACTAATCAGTATCATTGCCATATTAATTTTTATCATAATAGCTTTAGTAGTGCTAGCCATTTTACAAATTCGTATGGCAGGAATTAAAGTAAAAGATTTTTTAAGTTTTATTCAAGCAAATGAAATGTTAGATAAATTATATAAATTTTCAAAACGATATAAACTGATGACTCCCCAAGAACAAATTATTTTTTTAACAGAAGCGGAAAAAGTTTTTGATGCTTATGATAAAATTCCTTCTTTAGTTTGGGAAGATGAATATCGTAAGTATTCAGAGGTTTTGCAAGCCTATCAAAACATTAGAGTTTCAAGGTGGAATGAAGAACACCAAAAATAGAAATGTAAAACAAGCAGTATAAATTTCCTCAAAAAAACACATAATAAAATTAAAAATCATACATATAATATATGAGAATAAAAAATATGAGGGAATGAGAAAATATGAAAATTCGATATTTTGACCATGGTGCAACAACACCTGTTTCAAGAGAAGTACTAGAAGAGATGTTACCATATTTCGAGTTACAATATGGAAATGCCTCTTCTATGTATAGTTTAGGAAGAAGTGCCAAAAAGGCTTTAGAGCAAGCTAGAAGAAGAGTAGCAAATGCACTTGGCGCTAAGCCTAAAGAAATTTATTTTACTTCTTGTGGAAGTGAAAGTAATAACTTAGCAATCAAAGGAATAGCTTATGCCAATAAAGAAAAAGGAAACCATATTATTACTAGCAAAATAGAACACCCTGCCGTACTTCATACTTGTCAAAGGTTAGAAAAACAAGGCTTTAGTGTTACTTATTTAAATGTAGATCAAAACGGATTTGTTGATTTAGAGCAATTAAAAAATAGCATTAAGCCTACTACTATTCTAATTTCGATTATGTTTGCTAACAACGAAATCGGAACCATTCAGCCAATAGAACAAATTGCAAGTATTGCCAAAAAAAGTGGAATTATTTTTCATACAGATGCGGTGCAAGCGATTGGAAATATCAAAATAGATGTAAAGCAAATGCAAATTGATAGCTTATCTTTATCAGGTCATAAATTTTATGCACCAAAGGGAGTAGGTGCTGTATATATAAAAGAAGGAATCGATTTTGAAAAAATCCAAGATGGTGGACACCAAGAAAATGATAAAAGAGCAGGAACTGAGAATGTAGCCCAAATTGTGGCACTAGGAAAAGCAATAGAACATATTTATGAACAATATGACGAATATAATCAAAAATTAACCAACCTAAGAGATTTTTATATTCAGCAAGTAGAAGAAAAATTACCAAAAGCCAAATTAAATGGTGATAGAAAAAAACGCTTACCGGGAAATGCCAATTTTTCTTTTCCAGATGTCAATGCACAAGAACTGCTATTTGCTTTAGATCAAAAAGGAATTTGTGCTTCAGCAGGTTCTGCATGTAGTACAGGAAGTGAGGCTCCTTCCCATGTTTTAACTTCCATTGGACTTTCTAAAAACTTAGCTTATGGAACCCTTCGTACTACTTTTGGAAAAGATAATACCATGGAAGATGTAGCATTTTTGGTGGAGAGTTTAACACAAATAGTTCCTAGCTTAGAAAATAAATAAAAAAATTTAAAAAGACACTAGTAAAAGCTAGTGTCTTCTGATATAATAAATAAAACCTATCAGTAAACATTAAAAATAGGATTATTTACTATCGGAATCAGGAATATATTCTAACAAATCAGAAATTTCACAATTAAACGCATTGCAGATACGATTTAATTGACTAATATCAATTCTTTTTGTTTCTTCATAATACATTTTTGAAATAGTAGCTGGTCTAATTTTGGTAGCTTCAGCTAGAGATTTCTGAGTCATCTTATGTTGTCCAAGTAAAGTAGATAATTTTATTTTAATCATGCAATTCACCTTTCTATGTACAAAAAAATGTAGAATTTTGTCGGATTTTGTCTTACACTTGTATTTTACCACGAGATGTATTAAAATTACATATTAAGAGCTCAACATAACGATAGAAGTAATTAAAAAATCTGTAAAAGTAACTAAAAAAGAAAGAGGTGTGACCAATGATATTTAGAAAAAAACATACAAAAGAAGATACACCTATTAGCAGAGATTGGAAAGAAAAGAACAAAAGATACCTAAACCAGTTACAAAGATTTTTAGATTCTGTGGATAGCATAGAAAAAGAAGACTTGAAAAATCATGTAATTGCACAAATGTTAAAATGTGATTTGATTTTAACAGAACTAGCTGAAAAAGAAATGAAAAAAATTAGAAATGAACAGTATAATTCTAACCAAAACAAGGCATACTAATAAAAAAGAAAAAGAGGAATATCATGCTAAAAAAACTATTAGTAGGTCTGATAGCTGGAATGATTAGTGGCCTTTTTACAGCAGGAGGAGGACTTATTCTAGTTCCAGCATTTATCTATACTCTTAAAATGGAACCAAAAAAAGCAAGAGCAACTTCGTTATTTTGTATTCTACCAATGGTAATAGTTACTGCATTTTTTTATGGAAGACATCAATATATTAACTGGAAGACAGGGATTTTATGTGCAGCAGGCGGTATTATTGGTGGTTACCTGGGAGCAAAGTTTTTAAATAAAATACCTGATAAATATTTAAAGATTGCTTTTACATTTTTTTTAATTTATGCAGGTATTTATATGTTATTTTAATTTTTTTTAAGTACAAATCATAAAAAAGGGATAGAAAAGTGAACTATGATTGAAGTGTTAATAGGTTTGGGATCAGGAATAATTAGTCGGAATGGGAATGGGAGGAGGAACAATTTTGATTCTTCTCCTTTCTCTTTTTATGAATTTAGATCAACATGTTGCACAAGCTACTAATTTAGTATTTTTTATTCCAACAGCTATTGCCGCCATTTTTTTAGGAATTAAAAATAAAAATATTGAATGGAAAAAAGCACTTCCTATTGTAATTGCAGGAGTTATTGGCGCTGGCATTAGTAGTTATTTTAGTAGTAATATGAATGTTTTTTATTTAAGAAAACTATTTGGTATTTTTTTGCTAATCATTGCAATATATGAAATATATTCTTGGTACAAAATGTATATAAAAGAAAAAATAAGACATAATAAGGATAGATAAAAATGAAAATAAGGAGGTTTTAAATTGAATATGAAATTTATTAAAGGAATGGTAATTGGCGGATTAGTGACAGCAGGTGTAGCAATGGTTTACGCAGAAACCATGGGACAAGGAAAAAGAAAAATGATGAAAAAAGGAAAACAATTTGCCAAACGTATGGGAATTATGTAAGGCAAAAAAATTATGAATTTAAGCACAAAAATCATAGTCTGATTTTTGTGCTTAAAAAACTATCTGCAAGGTCTATCGCAATGTTTTTCTTCATGACATGGTTTATCACAATCTTTATCATCACAATGTTTTTCACAAGGTGGACAATCGATTTCAATACCCTTTAAGCATTTTCCATCACGTTTGCAAGTAGTACATACTTTACAATGTTTTACTCTATCAACCCATACGTCGATTTCATATAAACGGTTAGCACATAAAGGTCCGAAAACGAATTCTCCTTCTTTATCTGTAAAAGTGTGAGAAACAGGTCTTCTTTCCTCTTTTCCACACTCACATACCACTTCTACTAATTTTACAACTGCATCAGCAACTGGATCTTGGTAACAATCTTTAATTACACCATAAATAACAGCTCTGTTATCTTCTGGAAGTGTAATGTTTAAATCAAATTGTTTTCCGGTAGCCATGATACCGTCTACATTTAAAACTGGGCATACACATTTTTCGTATTCCATAATTTTTTCCTTCCTTTCCTTTTGGTTATATTATATAGTATGCAAAATTCGACAAAATGTGAAGAAAAAGAAATTTTCTAAAAAAATAAAAAAACAATGGTAAAATTCCATTTCATACAGTATAATGTTTTAGGAAAAAGAGGAGAAAAACATATTAGCTAAAACGAATCATCCAACTTGCACCGTATATTTAACAGAAACAGAAAATAAATTTAATGAAGTAGCAAGTTTTTTATTAGCAGAGAAAGTAGAACCAAAATTAGTAAAAGAAGAAACAGAATTTTATAGCATAAAATAAAAAAATAAACATATATTTTACCATTGGAGGGAAAATATATGTTTATTGTGTTTAACAAACAAAAAATATATTCCTATATCGTATCTTTTAGCACAGTTGTAATTTTATTTATGTTTGCATTTGCCTTAGTAAAAGATACTCAAAATAACACCGTCTTAACTTCAAGCCAAAACAGAGAGCTACCAATTTATTGTGTGGATACTAAAGAAAAAAAGGTGGCGCTTACTATGAACTGTGCATGGAATGCAGATGATATTGACACGATTTTAAAAACTTTGCAAGATAATCAAACCAAAATTACATTTTTTATGGTAGGAGATTGGGTAGATAAATTCCCAGAAACAGTCAAAAAAATCGCAGATGCTGGCCATGAAATAGGAAATCATTCTAATACACATCCTCATGTAAATAATTTAAGCAGTGAAGAAAATAAAAAAGAAATTATAGATTGTTCTAATAAAATAGAACAAATAACAGGTAAAAAAACAGTTCTTTATCGTGGACCTTACGGAGAATATAATAATACTGTAATAAGAGCAGCAAAAGAGGCAAACCATGTGACAATACAATGGAATCTAGATACATTAGATTATACAGGGCTCACAGGAGAAGAAATGTGGAAACGATTAGAGGGAAAACTAAAAAACGGATCTATTATTCTAACTCATAATGGAACCAAACATACAGCAGATAGTTTAGATAAGTTACTTAAAAATATCAAACAAGCAGGTTATAAGGTAGTTCCAGTATCAGAATTAATTTATCAAAGTAATTATGTGATAGACAGTACAGGAATGCAAAAATTGCAATCTTAAGCAATTGAAAAGATATGGTATAAAGCATTAAAAAAGTGGTAATACTATACTTAAATTGAAAAAGGAGTATAGCAAAATGGCTTTTATTGGGATTTTGACAGATAGTAGTCATGAACCATATCTAAAACAAAACTTAAGCGAAATAATAAAACACAATCAAATATTATTTTTAACACAAGAATCGCTAAAAAACGTGAAAAACATTAAATTTCAAGTTATGATTTTGGGCAAAAAGATCACAAAGCAACAACAAGAACTAAGGCAATTACTAGAAAAGACGCAATATTTAATTTTTAATGCAGATAGAACAGAAAATACAGAAATTTTAAAAGATTTAAGTTTTCATTTAATTACGTATGGTTTTAATTCCAAGGCTACCATTACAGCCTCTAGTGTAGAAGAACAAAAAATAATGATATATTTGCAAAGGGGAATTCAAAATATAGAAGGAAGAAGTATAGAGCCACAAGAGATAGAAATTAGCTTAGAAAAAGAAGCAGATAGTTATGCAGTGATGGAAATGATCAGCTTGAAATTATTATTTTGGCCATAATAAAGGAAAATAACTGCTCAAAGATGGCATTTTTGGGTAAAAAAGACAGAAAAATTGAAAAAATTAACATTTTATGTAGACAAAACCAAAAAAACATAGTATAATAGAAAATGTGACTAGGAAATAGTCTAAAATGAACATACTATGAATAGACTTAAATAGATTACTAAAAACAGTTAATCTAAAAAAGAAACAAAGGTAGGGAGGAAATCAAATTGAATACAAATTATGATGATAATAACCATTTAACATTGGTTGGCAAAGTAACAAGTGAAAAAAGATTTACACACGAAATTTATGGAGAAAAATTTTACATATTTGATTTAAGCGTACCACGCTTAAGCGGAAATGCAGACAATATTCCAGTAACAATTTCAGAAAGATTATTAACAAGTAAAGATATTGTAGTAGGAAGCAATATTGAAATTGACGGACAATTTAGATCCTACAATAGCTATGATAATCAAAAAAACAAACTAATTTTAACAGTATTTGCGAAAGATTTAAAATTTTTAGAAAATCAAGAAGAATTAGAAATTAAAAAAGAACAAGTATCTAATGAAGTAATTTTAGATGGTTTTATTTGCAAAAAACCAATTTATCGTAAAACTCCATTTGGAAGAGAAATTGCAGACATTTTACTTGCAGTAAATAGAGCTTACAATAAATCTGATTATATTCCATGTATTGCATGGGGTAGAACCGCTAGATTTTGTGAAAATGTAGCAGTTGGTACAGAGGTAAAAATCGTTGGTAGAGTGCAATCTAGAGAATATGAGAAAAAATATGAAGATGGCAGAGTAGAGAAAAAAGTAGCTTATGAAGTATCTGTATCTAGCTTAGAAGTAGCAAATAAAGAAGATGATGAAAAAAGTGAGGAAAAACAAGAAATAGAAGAAAATAAAGAGGCAATTTAATTAGCCTCTTTATCTTTTTTTTCTTCTTCATCATCTTCTTCTTTATTTTCTTCCTCTTTACGAGTTACATTTTCTTTGACTTCAGGAATAATAATTTGCCTATCCTCTTTAGGTCTAGGTTTTTCTACTTCTAAATGTTCATAAACAGGAGAAATTGTTAAATCTCCATCACCTGTTACAACTTCTATTTTTTTTGGTTCTTCATTTTCATTTTCCATCATGGCAATCACTCCCACTTCTTTAAAACTAAATTTATCTTATCATAAGCAAAAAACAATGTCAATATTTCTTGACATACTAGGAAATGCGTGGGATAATAGAAAAGAAAAAATATCTTACTTGGGAAGTAAAAAAGGAGATTTAAAAAAATGAAACTAGAGCAAGCCAAAGGAATTATTGAGGCAATCTTATTTGCAGCAGGAAGAGAAGTAAAAATGCAAGAATTAATGTCAGCATTAGAACTAAGTTCAGAAGAAATTATCACACTAATAGAAGCAATGAAACAAGAATATCAAAAGGAAAATAGAGGCCTTCAAATAGTAAATGTAGCAGAAGGCTACCAATTATGTACCAAGCAAGAATATTATGAATATTTATATGCAATTTTAGATAAGAGGAACAAGCCAAACTTGTCACAAGCAGCTCTAGAAACTTTAGCAATTATCGCTTATAACCCACGGAATTACAAGAGCGGAGATTGAAACCATTCGTGGAGTAAACTCAGATGGAACCATTTATAAATTGTTAGATTATCATTTAATTGAAGAAACAGGAAAATTAGATGCCCCAGGAAGACCAGGCACTTATGGAGTGACATCAGAATTCTTAAGAATTTTTGGTTTTGGAAACTTAAATGAATTGCCAGACCTACCAAGATATAAAATTGATGAAAATCAACAAATTGTAATTGATGATATTTTAGAAGAACAAGAGGTAGCAGTGCCCGAAAGGGAAGAAGAACAAAAAGAATCATGAATAAAAATATCATAAAAAAGAGAGGGAATAAAAATGAGTAAAGAAAAAGAATTTGTAAAAGAAATTACCAATATAGAAGATGATTTTGCCAAGTGGTATACAGACATTGTAAAAAAAGCAGACCTAGCAGACTATACTGATACCAAAGGATGTATTGCAATTAAACCTTATGGATATGCTATTTGGGAAAATATTCAAAAATATACAGATGATTTATTTAAAAAGGCAGGAGTAGAAAATGTATACATGCCACTATTAATTCCAGAGAATCTACTTCAAAAAGAAAAAGACCATGTAGAAGGTTTTGCTCCAGAAGTAGCATGGGTTACACAAGGTGGAGAAGAAAAATTAGAAGAAAGACTATGTATTCGTCCAACTTCAGAAACCATGTTTTCCAATCTATATTCTAAATGGCTTAGTTCATGGAGAGACTTACCAATGGTATATAATCAGTGGTGTAATGTACTTCGTTGGGAAAAAGAAACAAGACCTTTCCTTCGTTCAAGAGAATTTTTATGGCAACAAGGTCATACCATTCATGAAACCGAAAAAGAAGCAAAACAAAGAACCCTTCAAATGCTAGATATTTATCAGCAAGTCATTGAAGATCTATTAGCCATACCAGTGGTAAAAGGGGAAAAAACAGCGAGTGAAAGATTTGCAGGTGCTGAAAATACTTATACAGTAGAAACTTTAATGCATGATGGAAAAGCGCTTCAATCAGGAACAACCCACTATTTCGGACAAAAATTCACCAAACCTTTTGAAATTAAATTTCAAAATAGAGAAGGAAAAGAAGAATATGCCTACCAAACTTCATGGGGAATTAGTACTAGGCTAATTGGTGGTGTAATTATGGCACATGGAGACAACAGAGGATTAAAGCTACCACCAAAAGTAGCACCAATTCAAGTAGTAATTGTACCAATTGCATCCCATAAAGAAGGAGTTAGTGAAAAAGCACAAGAAACATATCAAAAACTTTTAGAAGCGGGTTATAGAGCTAAATTAGATTTAAGAGATAATTATTCCACAGGATATAAATTCAACGATTGGGAAATGAGAGGTGTTCCAGTTCGATTAGAAATGGGACCAAGAGACTTAGAAAATGGAGTTTGTATTGCTGTTAGAAGAGATACCTCAGAAAAACAAGAAATCAAACTAGAAGAATTACCAGAAAAGCTAGGGGAATTATTACAAAACATTCAAACTAATATGTTTGAAGATTGCAGAAAAAGAATGGAAGCAAAAACTTCTGTTGCAACTAATATGGAAGAATTCAATAAAAACATTACGCAAAATCAAGGTTTTATTAAAGCAATGTGGTGTGGTAAGGAAGAATGTGAAGATAAAATAAGAGAACTAACAGGCGCAAAGTCAAGATGTATCCCATTTGAAGAGGAGCATTTATCAGATACTTGTGTATGTTGCGGAGAAAAAGCAAAATATATGGTAATATGGGGAAGACAATATTAATTAACCATTAGGGACGTTCTTTTTTGGTGAATTTTTCACCAAAAAAGAACGTCCCTAATGGCAAATTTGCTAGCTTTCATCATGGCATAATGAGTTTAAAATTTCAGGATAGATGCGATAAGCATTTTCCTTCCAATTGTCTACAATTTTTTTAGCTTCTTCACGAGAACCTGCAAAAACACGAACTTCAAAAATACAATTATGATTTTCATTAATTTTACAAGTGACGGTGTAATCATTTTCACTCATAGGAGTGAATTCAGCTGTAATAGATTCCTCTTCCATGGACTCTTTTAATTCATTTTCAAAACTAAGGTCTGCTTTTAATTTAATAATGCCAGGAAGAATGTTAAGAGTTAAATCTAAGATTTCTTTTCCTCTTTGCGTGATTTGATAAACTGATTTATCTTCTTGCTTAAAACAAAGAATATATTTATTTTCTAATAAATCTAACAAAAATTGTTGAAAGTAAAAATAATTCATATCCATAACAGATAAAACTAAACGAAATAACCCATCATTAGTAATGGGAGTATCTAATTTACTTAAAAGATATAAAATAAGAATTTTATTTTCTGCTAAAATTTCTCCATCTTGTGTTAGTTTCAAGGTATTCCACTCCTATCAAAATCAAACTGCTTAAACTTTTTGTATTATATCATACTTATTTTTAAAATACTATGCTTTTATTTACATTTTGAGAAAAAGTACAAAAACACTAGGATTTTATGCTAGAAAATGTTATACTAAAAAAGAAGAAAAATGGGGGAAAATATGAAAACATTATATGAAATATTAGAAGTAAGTCAGACAGCCTCAAAAGAGGTGATAGAAAAAGCATATAAAACTTTAGTAAAAAAGTATCATCCAGATTTACAGTCGGAAGAAGATAAAAAGCAAGCAGAAAGAACGATGAAACAATTAAATGAGGCTTATGAAATTTTAAGTGATGATGAAAAAAGGAAAGAGTATGATCAAACTTTAGAAGAGGCAAGAAAACAAGAAGAACAATATAAGCAAAGTCAAGAGCAAGTAAGCCAAGAAGAACTTAGAAAAGAAAATCATAAAACAAAAGAAGAAATAAGAAAAAGTAAGCAAATGGAACGAGAAATACAAAAAAATATGCAAGCAGAATATGAAGCAAGATATCAAAATGCCTATGAAAATTATTTAAGAAGTTTGGGATATAAAATTAAATACAAATGGACTTGGAAAAATTATAGAGATTTTTTCATAACCATTGCTATTATTATTGGCATTTGTGCAATTTTGTGGTTTTTTCCATTAACCCATAATTGGCTTGTGGAATTTTATGAATCTAACCAAATTATTAAAACAATTGTAGATATTGTATGGAGTATTTTAGTAGGAATTTGGAATGCTATTACTTCTTTGTTTGAATGATAATTTTATAAAAATTTTTTACAAAACAATTGTATAAAATGAAAATTTTGGTATATAATCTAGGTAGCAATCGAAAGATTAAATTAAACCTAGAAAAACTAGGAAAAGGAGGATTTTAAATGGATAGAAAAGTGAAAGTAGTACAATTTGGTACTGGAAAAATGGCAGTATATACCATGCGATATGTATATGAAAAAGGTGGAGAAATTGTTGGGGCAATTGATGTAAACCCAGATGTGATTGGAAAAGATATTGGTGAAGTTATGAAAACACAGCATAAAGGAATAACAGTTACCAGCTTAGAAAATGCAGAAGAAATGTTAAAACAAGTAAAACCAGACATTGCAATTGTAACAACTATGAGTCTAATTGCAGATGTAAAGGATAGTTTAATGCTTTGTGCAAAACTTGGAATTAATGCTATTACAACTTGCGAAGAAGCATTCTACCCACAAAATTCAAACCCAACCATTACCAAACAATTAGATGAAATGGCAAAACAAACAGGATGTACCATTACAGGTAGTGGATACCAAGATATTTATTGGGGACAATTAATTAGCTCTATTGCAGGTTCTACTCATAAAATTACGAAAATAAAAGGTAGCTCTAGCTACAATGTAGAAGATTATGGTATTGCACTGGCTAAAGCACACGGTGCAGGTTTAACTTTAGAAGAATTTGATAAGCAAGTTGCATCAGCAGATAGAATCTCAGACGAAGAAATACAAAAAGTAATTCAAGCAGGAAATTATCTTCCATCTTATATGTGGAATGTAAATGGTTGGTTATGTTCAAAACTAGGCTTAACAATTGAAAATCAAACACAAAAAACAGTACCACAAACCTATAAAGAAGATATCTATTCTACTACTTTAGGAATGACCGTAAAAGCAGGTGATAGCACTGGAATGAGTGCAGTAGTTACAACAACTACCAAAGAAGGAATTACCATTGAAAGTGAATGTATTGGAAAAGTATACTCTAAAGAAGATTTTGATAAAAACGAATGGACAATTTATGGAGAACCAGACACTACTATTGTAGTAGCAAGGCCAGCAACCGTAGAATTAACTTGTGCAAGTGTTGTAAATCGTATTCCAGATGTTATTAATAGTGAGGCAGGATATGTGACAACAGAAAAAATGGGAGAGTTACAGTATAGAGTAAAGCCATTAAATGAATATGTAAAATAAAGAAAAAAGGGCGACTTTAAGTAAGTGAATTTAAACTAATTTTTTAGGCATTTCTTGTTTGTTATTAAAGTTTATTATTTAAGAAGAGGGTTCCTATTTCAGGACATCCTCTTTATTTATCTTTTGAATGTATAACTTATCTAATGTTTCTTTTCCTATTGTAGATTGACTTTTATTAAGTTCTTTAGCAGTTTCAAATTTTCTTCATCCTTTGTAAATATTTTATTCAATAACTTTTTTTATCTTCGAAAAAATAATAAAAACACTTGCAATAAAAATAAAAGTAATATAAAATAAAAATGGTTGTAAAACCATTCAAGCACTTTGAAAATTAAATATATTTTATGCTGAAATCACTAAAAAGAGTGTTAAAAAATTTTCGGAGTGTTTGAAAAAAATCTAAAAAAGTAAATTAAGCAAATAAAACTAGAAAACAATCATAGCCAAGGAAAAGTGAAAATAATATAAAGAATAGAAAAAACACAATATAGATAGAAGATAAATGATAGTAAAATGCATAATAAAGAACCAAAAGCAAATAATAAAAAACAAATGAGAAAGGAGAAACTTAAAAAATGCAAAAGAACAAAAAAGAAAGCATAAAATATATGCAAAAAAGTAAACAGGGTATTACCTTAATCGCCCTAGTAGTCACAATAGTAGTATTACTAATACTGGCGGGAGTGACCATTAATGCAGTATTAGGAGATAATGGAATATTTAAGACAGCAAGAGATGCAGCAAACAAATTTAATGAGGCACAGCAAGAAGAAGGACAAGCATTAGCTAATTTAGAAGAACAAATAGGAAATTTTATTAATGGACAAGTAGGGGGAGATACGCCAGATGATCCAGCTTCACCAACAGTGCCAGAAAGTTGGGATACAAGCAAAGTAACACCAGAATTATCAGATGATAATCAGTATGTACCAGTACCAATTGGATTTACAGCATCAACAGTAGAAACAGAAAGAAAAGTAGAAGATGGCTTTGTGATAAAGCAAAATGGAACAAACAATGAATATGTGTGGATACCAGCAAATATAGAAAATATGTATACGGAAGTACAAACCCCAATAAAATTAACAGGAGTAGAAACCACAACAAGTATATATAGTAAACTAAGAGGAGTGACAGGAAGCACACCAAATACAACAGGATATAGAGAGCCAGATTTAGTTGTGGGAAGTGGCTCAGAGTATGATGCAGTAGCAAGCTATCAAACCATCTTAGGGGCAAGTAGCACAAAAGATATGGCAGATAAAATGGTAGCAGAGTATTTAGAGATACATGATAGTATAGAGCAATATGGAGGATTTTATAT
>CALYAE010000020.1 GCA_944393435.1 uncultured Clostridia bacterium | reverse complement strand
AGTAAGGCTAGCACAATATATTATAGATAGTAAAGATACTGTAAGAGGAGCAGCCAAACAATTTGGAGTTAGTAAAAGTACGGTACACAAGGATGTAAGTGAAAGACTACTTAAGATCAATCCAATTTTAGCGCATGAAGTAAGAGAGATTTTAGATGAAAATAAAGCGGAAAGACACATAAGAGGGGGAATGGCAACAAAATTAAAGTATAGTCATCAAGATAAATTAGGATAAAAAATTCGCCATCAGGGACGTTCCTGATGGCGAATTTCAAATTAGTTATTTTCATTTCTTCTTTGTGCTTTTCTTGCTTTTCTACATTCTGGACATCTTTGAGGTTCATTTGTAAAACCTTTTTCAGCGTAGAATTGTTGTTCACCTTCTGTGAAAACAAATTCAGCACCACAATCTTTACATGTTAATGTTTTATCAGCCATGAATTTTTACCTCCTTCTTCAATTCTGACATTTAATATTTTGACCATTGAACCTTTCTAATATCAAAATCAAGAAGGAATCGTTTCCAAAATAATTAAATTCATTTAAGCCATAAAAAAGTTCTCTTTTCCAAGCCATCCCCATTGTAACATAGCAGGAAAAATAAAGCAAGATTTATTTCTCATATTCGAAAGATTATTCAAAAAGGTTCATAAATTCTTAAGGAAATATCTACTTGTTTCTTAAGAAAGTTATGCTAAAATAAAAATCGAAATCAAAATGAAAATAGAGGAGGAAACTAAAAAATGCGAGAATTAATCTTAAGCTGTAAGAACTTACACAAAACATTTGGCAAAAAGCAAATTTTAAAAGACGTATCGGTTGACCTATATGCAGGAGATATTTTAGGATTTATTGGACCTAATGGTGCTGGTAAAACTACTACGATTAAATTAATTTTAGGTCTACAAGGCATTACAAGTGGAGAAGTAAAAATTAATGGCTTTGATGTTCAAAAACAATTTACTAAAGCAATTCAAAAAGTAGGAGCCATTATTGAAAATCCGGATCTTTATATGTATTTGACAGGATATGAAAACTTAAAATTGGTTGCGAATATGTATCCTGGAGTAAGTAAGCAAAGAATTATGCAAGTGGTAAAACAAGTAAAACTAGAAAACCGAATTCATGATAAAGTTTCAAAATATTCTTTAGGAATGAGACAAAGATTAGGGGTTGCACAAGCAATTTTGCATAAACCTAATTTACTTATTTTAGATGAACCAACAAATGGATTAGATCCAGAGGGAATCAAAGAAATGAGAGAACTGCTAAAAGAATTAGCACAAAAAGAAAATATGGCAATCTTTATTTCTAGCCATAATTTAGCTGAATTAGAAACCCTTTGTAATCAAGTCTGTGTAATACAGAATGGAAAAGTAATAGAAAATACCAGTATTAACCAGATAAAACAAGTAGCACAAACCCATTATAAATTAATAGTAGATAGCACAGAAAATTTAAACCAATATTTAAACTATCCAATGGAAATCAAAAATAAGGAAGAACTTACAATTAGTGTAAGCCGTGAGCAAATTCCAGAAGTAGTAAAAGTGCTAGTAAAACATGATGTAAAAGTTTATGAAGTAGGGCAAGTACAAATGAGCTTAGAAGATGCATTCTTAAAAAGAACAGGAGGTAATACCATTGATTAATTTAATTAGAAATGAATTAACGAAAATCTTTAAAAAGAAGAGTATTTATATTACTTTATTCATTACGTTACTATATATTATTGTGATCAATGTCATTTATGTTAATAGCCAAAATGGAAGCTACGGATATGATCCAATGCAAGATGTTCTCTTCTATGAAGAGCAAATTAAAGCAATTGAAGAACAGGGATTAGAAGGATTAGGAGATGTTACCATTTATCAGGCAGAATTAGATACTGCAAAATTGGTACAAAAATATGGTGATACCGGAACGTGGCAAGCAAGTATTATTTATTCTAAAATTAGACCAATGTATTTAGAAATAGCAGAAGCAAAAAAAGCAGGAAATGAGCAGGCTGCTTTAGAAACACAAAAACAAATCGATGCTCTTGTAGAAAAGATAGATAGTGGAGATTGGAGATATTTTGCACAACTAGAATTACAAGAAGCACAAGATGACATAGAAAAACAAATAGCAACTTGGAGATTAGAAAAAGATATTCCTTATGGAAGAGATTATTTTAATCAATGTTTAATTGATTATGAAATGGCAAAAAGATCAGTAATGGAGTATGAAAGCTCTCAAAATCAAGAAGATTACTATGCAAAGCAACAATATTATAGTGATTTAGAAACGATGGAAATTAGTAAGTATGACATTGAAAATAAAGTACAATCTGGAAATTCTTCAGATGCAAGAGGAATGCTCTTAGATGGACTTACCCAATTTGAACTTTTCATCATGATCATGTTAATTATGATAACAGGAACTATCGTAAGTGAAGAATTTAATAAAGGAACTATCAAACTTTTATTAATTAAGCCATATAAAAGAAGTACGATTTTAGCCTCAAAATTTCTTACTTGTATCATCATGTTAGCCTTTATTATTTTATCTGTTTTAGTAATGCAATTTGTTGTAGGAGGAATCATACAAGGATTTGATAGTTTTGCCACTCCAGCAGTAGTATATAACCATGATACAAATCAAATTCAAGAATTGAGCATTGCAGCTTATTTAGGAATGCAAATATTAGGAAAATTCCCAATTTATCTACTACTTATGACATTAGCCTTTGCTTTTAGCACAATTTTTACCAATTCTGCTTTAGCAATTACCATTACGCTACTTGGCTATATGGGAGCACCAATGATTAATATGGTAGCCTTACAATATGAATTAAATTGGATTAAATTTTTCGTAACACCAAACTGGGATTTAACACAATACTTCTTTGGAAATTTACCTCAATTTGAAGGGCTTACCCCAATGTTTTCTTTAGCAATTATAGTAGTTTATATGATTATCATGTTAGTTACAACATTTATGGTATTTAAGAAGAAAAATATAAAAAATATTTAAAAAGAAAGGGCGGTATCTTATATTAGGATACTGCCCCCTTTTTTTAAACCATTAAAACCTTCTTTTTTCCTTGCCCTCCAATTCCGGTCAATACCACGTTTGCCATCTCTTAGCTCATTTTCAATATCACGAATAGTTACAAACTTTTCCTCAGCTGTTATGGCAATTTTTTCAGCCACAATTAATGGATCCATAAAATCAATTAAAATACGAGCAGGAGAAGAAGCAAAGTTTGCACCAGCAATCATGAGACCTTCATAATAACTCTGACAAGCACCTGCGAAAATAACAAGATCCTTTTTTAAGGTTTGCTTTCTAGCTTCTTCTACTGTTTTCATGAAATATCTAGAATTTCGGTAATTATATAAATCATTAAATTTAGTTCCTTTCTTAATCATACCATCATGACCAGTAATTACAAGGATATCTGGCTGATATCTTTGCAGCAAAATAGCAATATTAAGGGGCTGCCTTCTTTCTGGTATGTTTCTGACAATCGCATTTAAGCCTAGCTTTTTATAATAATGACGAGATTTTTCAGCATATTTTTTGTCACCATCAATATGCAAAATTTTGCCTGTATATACAATCATTCTTTCACGAGGATAAAACTTTTCCTTAAAAGTTTTGCTGTATTTTTCAATTCGTTTGCTTACTTTTTCTTCTAAACTTCTAACATGTTCTTCTACCTCTTTAGGAGCAATTAGCTCTAAATCTTCTAAAGGACTATCTGCTTGAATACGAATGGTAAGACCTTTTAAAATAGCAAATTCCTCATTATCTTTTGTTTTCATGATACGTTCTACAATAAATATAATATCTTTTCCATAGGAAAGTCTTCCTACCACATCTCCTTTTTTTATTTTTTTCATATCATACCTCATTTCTTGCTCTCAACAATTTTGGCAATTTATTCATAATAGGTTATGATATTTTATGTCAGTTTTTGTAGAATGGTGACTATAAAAAGTGATAAGAAATGGTAATAAATTACAAATGTAACAAACATGTAACACAACTGTAACATAATTGTAACATTCAAGCGCGTAAATCTCGAAAGTATTGAAATATATAGGGTTTTAGCCAATTGACACGAACGACTATTTTTTGACATTTTTTACCCTTAATGATATAATCGCTTCATGTTAAAGGAGTAGTGATACTATGATTTTACCAAACGAAATTGCCAATCTAAAAACAGATATTGATGGTATGATCGGACAAAAGATAAAGGTAAGAGGATCACTTGGCAGGTGTAAATCTTTTGAAAAAGAAGCTACAATAGAAAAAACATATTCTAATCTTTTCGTTATTAAATATAATGAAGAAAAAAGAAATGTTACATATAGCTATACAGATATTTTAACAAGAACTGTGGAAGTAGATGTATTTGATGGCACAGGATATAGTCCATTAATACCACCACTAGAGCCAAAATCACAAAGAAATTTAGCTTAAAATAAAAAATATGAATGATGAAAGCAACCATAAAAAATTCCTAATTTTAGGAATTTTTTTTTAGTCTTGTCAATATATATGAATTAGGAAAAATAAAAATAGGAGGGAAAAGTAAAATGGCAATCGAAACAGCTAAAGATAGTTTGGTATTAAATCAAATTATTAGCCAAAGAAGAGATACTTTTATGGTGGAAAATGACTGTATTGTTCCAGATAGTAAACCAGATATTTTAAATGTTGTTAGTAATAGTGGAATTGTGTGTATCTATAAAAAAGAGATTCAAGATGGGAAAATTAAAATAGATGGGACAGTAAATACTTACATCATGTATTTAGCAGACACACAAGATGAGACAAGAATTAGAAGTTTAAATACAAACTTGGATTTTACCCAAGTGATAGAAATGGAAAAAGCCAAAGAAAATATGCTTTTAGATACCAATATTGTGCTAAAGAGTATAGATTGCAAAGTATTAAATGGAAGAAAAATTCATATAAAAGCACTAATCGAAATAGAGAGCAAAGTTTCTTCTAATGAAACAGTAGAATATGTGAAACAAATCACTCAAATTCCAGATATTCAATGTTTAAAGCGTAATTTTCAAATTCATTCTTTAATAGGAAGCGGAAGTACAAAAGTATATGCCAAAGATACTTTAACCATTGATACCATTGATAATTTGGTAGAAGTGATGAAAACAGATTTAAGAATTACCAATCATGATACCAAAATTAGCTATAATAAAGTACTAATTAAAGCAGATTTACAAGCAAAATTAATTTATTTAACAGAAGATAATCGTATTAATGTAAAAGAAGGAAGTATTCCTATTGTTGGGTTTATTGATTTACCCAATATCAGTGAAGAACATATTTGTGATGTAAAATATGAAATTAAAAATCTAATTGTAAAACCAAATAATGTAGAAGATCATTCTATTTATGTAGAAGCCGAAATAGAAGTCTATTGTGAAGCATATCAAAATAAAGAATTGCAGATGATACAAGATTTGTATAGTCCAACAATCAATTTACAATTTACCCAAAGAAGAGTAAAAGTAATGCAGCAAAAGGAAACGAGAAATCAAATTTGTAATATTCGTGAAAAGCAGGTAATACCTGAAATTGGAGGACGTAAAATCTATGATGTAGAAGTAATGCCAAATATCATAAAACAAACTATTTTGCAAGATCGTATTTTATATGAAGGAGAAATAGGGTTAAACTTTATTTTTGCATCAGAAGGAAATTTAGGAGTTGATACTAAAGACATCAAGGTACCATTTAACTTTTCTATGGATTTTGAAGGACTTACCAAACAAAGTAATATTGATACCATTATTGAAATTACTATGCAGGATTTTGTTGTAATGCCAGATGAAAGCATTGATATAAAAATAGATTTGAATTTTACTGCAATGAGTTTAAAAGATAGCAACATTTCTATTATAGATGAAATTACACAATCAGAAGATGTTAGAAATGCAAACCGTTACAGCATGATTATCTATTTTGCAAAACCAGGGGATACGCTTTGGAAGATTGCTAAAAAATTTGGCAGCACAGTAGAAGACATTAGTAGGATTAATGGAATTGAGGATGTAGACATGTTACAAGTTGGTAGACAATTGTTTATTCCTAGATATCATGGATGAAAAATGAAAAAATCTATTCTAGAAATTCTTTTCGAATTCTAGATGTTATACAAAAAATAATAGGCAAATCTTTTTTAGGGCATTCAAAAGATCCTAAAAAAAGCAAAAAGAGAAGAAGATTTGCAAAAATCGTGATTATTCTGCTGATTGCTTTTAGTTTTGCCTATTTTGTTTTACAAGCAATCAATCCGGTAATAGAAGCGCAATGTAGAAGTATGGCAAAATCTATTGCTACGAAAATATCAAATGACGAATCAACTGTTGTGCTATCAAAATATGAATATGATGATTTCTTAAATATAACAAAAGATGAAAAAGGAAACGTAAAAATGGTGACCACCAATATGGTGACTGTAAATGAAATTATGTCAGACGTTCCTAATCGTATTCAAGAGCAAATGGAACAAGCTAATAATAATACTTTTTCTATTCGTTTGGGTACTTTTTTGGGAAGTAAACTATTCTTTGGAATAGGCCCAAATGTCAATATTAAAATGGAAATAACAGGGGATTTAGAAACCGATTTAAAATCAGAATTTGTAGAAGCAGGAATCAACCAAACCTTGCATAAAATTTATCTAGAAGTGAAGTGTCATGTAATTATCCTAACACCATTTGAAACCATGCAGGAAGATGTAATTAGTCAAGTGCTAATTGCACAAGGAATTATTGTAGGAGAAGTGCCAAGCAGCTACTATCATCTAGAAGGACTAAATACCAACGATACCTTGCAAGTGATTAAATAGTAGATAGATAACATAAGTCATAAATTAAAAAAGAGGGGGCCTAAAAAATTTAGGACCTCCTCTTTAACGAAAGAAACTTGATAATCTCTCTATATTATAGTAAAATAAGAGCAAAAGAAAAACAAATGAATCAAGGAGAGCATAGAAAATAAATGAATGAAAAAAAGAAAATAAAATGGAGAAGGTTAGACAACTCAGCAAAACTATTTCCAATTGTAGCTAATAGAAAATTTAGCAGTATTTATCGTATGAGTGTGGTCTTAACTCAAAATATAGAACCTGAATTTTTAAAGCAGGCGATTGATCAGACTTTAGAAATCTTTACTTCTTTTAAAGTATGCTTAAAAAAAGGTTTTTTTTGGTATTATTTAGAAGATAATGAAAAAGAAGTAATTTTACAAAAAGAAGAAACTTATCCTTGTCGTTACATGGACAAAAAAGCCAATAATGGCTATCTTTTTAAAGTAACCTATTATCAAAATAAGATTAATGTAGAGGTTTTTCATGCCTTAACAGATGGAAGTACAGCAATAGAATTTGTAAAAACCATTGTATATTATTATTTGAATTTACGCTATCCAAACCAGTTCCAAGAACCTTTTACTTATCAAAAAGTACAAGCAGATACCAAAAATATAGAAGATAGTTATTTAAAAAATTATGAAAAGCATTTACATAGTAAAGAAAATTCACAAAAAGCCTATATTTTAAAAGGAAAAAAATTATTACCTTATCAAATAGGTGTTACCCATGGCTTTATTAGCTTAAAGCCAGTCATTAAAACTTGTAGAAGATTAAAAGTAACAGTAACCGAATACCTAACAGCAGTTTTAATTCATACAATTTATCAGCAACAAAAACAAACGGGTAGTAAAAAGCCAATTAAAGTTTGTATACCAGTAAATTTAAAAAACTATTTTCATTCTACTACTGTTAATAACTTTTTTTCATACATGACGATAACCTCTAACCAAAAACAAATCGATTTGGAAGATTTTGACCTCATTTTAGCATTTGTTAGAAATCATTTTAAGAATAAATTACAAAAACAAGAACTTGCTAAAACAATGGCACATACTGTAAGACTTGGAAATAGTATTTATATTCGTATGATACCACTTCCTATCAAAAAACTAATTTTGAAACTGATTTATGGAGAAATCCAAAAATATACGACTACCACATTTTCGAATTTAGGAAAAATTAATTTTTTACCAGAATATGAACCATACGTAGAGCAATTTTTCTTTATCATAGGACCTGAAAAAGCAGAGAAAATTAAATGTACAGCTTGTTCTTATGGAAATCATATTGTATTTTCTTTTGCTTCTATTTTGCAGAATAATGAGATAGAAAGGAACTTTTTTAAATTCTTAGAAGAAAATGGCATGCCAAACACAATTGTAACCAATGGTGTATATGATAAAAGCCAAACGAAGTTATATCCTAAAATCAATTATTTGTTAATGGAAAATGTAATAGAAAAAATCAAAGAGAAAAAACAAGAGAAAAATAAAATAGGATGGAAGGAAAGAATAAAAAGAAAATTTCACTTTTAAAGATAGAAAAATAAATAAGCAAAATGAAAGAGGAATGAAAAAAACTATGAAACGAACATTAAAAGTTACAATAATTCTAATTAGTATTATCATATTTGCGTTACTTAGTATGTGTGTATCTCTTGTGATTTACTTTTATACAGGTAATATTTCCTCAAAATTACCAGAAACCTTACTACAAGAGTGCAATGCAAAGGTAGAAAAATATCAAAACAGGAATGTATTTATTTTAACTTCAAAACAAGAAAAAGAAGATTATAAAACGATTTTTTATCTACATGGAGGCTCTTATGTTGCTGAGCTGAATGACACACATTGGAGATTTTTTACAGATATCATCCGTGACACAGGAGCAACTATCATCGTACCAGATTACCCATTGACACCTCAGTATCAATATACAGATGTATTTGCTATGATAGAACCATTATATGAGCAAATCACATCTAAGGTAGAACAAGAGGATTTGATACTAATGGGAGATTCAGCAGGAGGAGGAATGGCTTTAGCACTTTTAGAAAAGGTGACAGTAGAAGATAAAAAGGTGCCAAGCAAAACGATTTTAATTTCTCCATGGCTTGATGTAACCATGGAAAATAGTGCGATTGACCAAGTACAAAGTAAAGATTCACTATTAAATAAACAAGTACTAAAATTAGCAGGAATTGCTTATGCAGGTACAGAAGAAAATACCAAAAATTATTTGGTAAGTCCAATTTATGGACCGTTAACAGGTTTAAAAAACATCGTGATTTTTACTGGTACAAATGATATCTTAAATCCTGATGTTCATCGCTTAAAGCAAATTGGAGAAGAACAAAAAGCAAGCATACAAATCAAAGAAACCTATGGAGCAACACATGACTGGTTATTAAATCGATATCAAGACGCAAGATTTGAAAATGAACTTGCAACTAGTGCTTATGAAGATTTGATAAAAGAAATAGAAAATAAATAGAAAAACAAGGAGGAAACCAATGAAAATTATAGTTGTAGGAGGAGTAGCAGGAGGTGCTACTACGGTAGCTAGATTAAGAAGATTAGACGAACATGCACAAATTATTTTATTTGAAAGAGGAAATCATATTTCATTTGCCAACTGTGGACTTCCTTATTATATCGGAGATGTGATTCAGAATAAAGAAGAACTTTTACTGCAAACTCCAAAATCTTTTCAGAATAGGTTTGGAGTAGAAGTAAGAGTAGGGCAAGAAGTAATCCAAATCAATCGAACCCAAAAAACAGTTGTGGTAAAACAATTGCAAACCGGAAAAGTGTATGAGGAATCTTACGAAAAACTGGTATTGTCCCCAGGAGCAGAACCAATAAATCCATTTCAAAATTTAAAAACAGACAAAGTAAGAACTTTACGCTCAGTAGATGATGCGGTTTCTATCAAAGATTTTTTAGAAAAACAAAGACCAAAAAAAGTTGCTATCATCGGTGGTGGCTATATTGGCGTAGAAATGGCCGAAAACTTAAGTAAGTATGAGAAAATGGAAATTGCCATCCTAGAAAAAGCAAATCATTTAATTGCACCATTAGATGAAGATATGGCAAATATCATTCACAAAAATTTACAAAAACATGGAGTCAAACTATACCTAAATTGTGGAGTAGAAGCGATTGAAGAGAGTAAAAATGGTGCGAAACTAAAGTTAACACTAGAAAATAATCAAATTTTAGAGGCAGATTTTGTGATTTTAAGTATAGGGGTCAAGCCAGAAACTACCTTAGCAAGGCAATGCGGGCTTACAGTAAATCAAAAAGGAAGTATACTAGTAAATGAATGGATGCAAACCAGCGATCCAGATATTTATGCATTAGGAGATGCAGTACAAGTAACAAACTATGTTACCAAGCTACCAGCCTATATTCCTTTAGCAGGACCAGCCAATAAGCAAGCAAGAGTAGTGGCAAACCACATTTGCAACATAGCCCATCAAAATACAAGTTATCAAGGAACGGTAGGAAGTAGTATTTTAAAAATATATGAATATACTTTGGGAATGACAGGAATAAATGAAGCAACTTGCAAAGTGTATCAGCTTCCTTATCGAGTAATCATTTTATCCCCTTATTCTCATGCTACCTATTATCCAGGGGCAACTTTGCTTACCATCAAAGCACTTTATGAGCCAAAGACAGGCAAACTATTAGGGGCACAAGTATGGGGAAAAAATTCAGTTGACAAAATAACAGATATCCTTGCAACAGCCATTAGAATGGACATGACTGCCTACGACTTAGAACAATTAGAATTATGCTATGCACCACCATTTTCTTCAGCAAAAAGTCCAGTAAACCTTTTAGGAAATGCTATTGAAAATGAATTAAATGGTTTAGTAGAAACTATTACTTGGGAAGAAGTAGAAAAGCAAGAAAATCCATATATATTAGATGTAAGAACAAAAGAAGAATATGAATCTTCTCATATAGCAGGAGCAGTTTTTATTCCATTAGATGAATTAAGACAAAATTTAGCTAAGCTAGAAAAAGATAAAACCATTTTGGTGTATTGCCATACTGGCTTAAGAAGTTATCTAGCTTGTAGAATTTTAAATCAAAATGGATTTTCTACGAAAAATATAACAGGGGGGTATTCTTTTTATAAACAAACTCATTAAAGAAATATAAAAACCATCAAAAAAGCACTATTATTAGAAAATAGTGCTTTTTGTATGGTTTAACGTTTACTAAATTGTGGTGATTTTCTAGCTTTTTTAAGACCATATTTCTTTCTTTCTTTCATACGAGGATCTCTTGTTAAGAAACCAGCAGATTTTAGAGTAGGTCTATATTCGCTATTTGCTTCATTTAAAGCTCTTGCGATACCATGACGAATGGCACCTGCTTGACCTGTGAATCCTCCACCTGTTACTTTACAAATAACATCATATTTATCAAGAGTATTTGTAGCAACTAATGGTTGTTTTACAATTACTTTTAATACATCAGTTCCAAAGTATTCTTCTAATGGTTTTCCATTTACGATAATAGAACCTTTTCCTTCTACTAATCTAACTCTAGCAATTGATTTTTTTCTTCTACCTGTTCCTAAAAATACGATTTTATCAGATTTTTTTGCCATCTTATTTTACCTCCCAAACTTCAGGTTTTTGAGCTATATTTTCATGCTCGCTACCAGCATATACTCTTAATTTTTTAGCCATTTGTCTTCCAAGTCTTGTATGAGGAAGCATTCCAACTACTGCGTGTGTCATCATTTTTTCAGGACTTTTTGCAAGTAAATCTCTTGCTGTAATTTCTTTCATTCCACCAATATATCCTGAATGACTTCTATAAACTTTTTGATCTAATTTTTTTCCTGTTAAAACTACCTTATCACAATTAATAATAATAACATGGTCGCCAACATCTAAATGAGTAGTATAAGTTGGTTTGTGTTTTCCTCTTAATAATTTAGCAGCTTCAGCAGCTACTCTACCTAATGGTTTATTTTGAGCATCAATTATATACCATTTACTTTCAATTTCACTTTTTTTCATACTATATGTAGTATTATTCATGGTAAATCATATCCTCCATTTCAATTTTCAAAATATAATCTATATGAAACTATTTTGTTAGCTACCGGGGAGAAGCTATTCAGAAATAGTTACAATCATACATATACTTTACTATTTTAGTATAAAACAAGGCAAAAGTCAAGTAATTTTTGCAAAAAAGTGTGGGCCAGCAATAATTTCTTTTGCTTTTTCTTTATATCGACTTTTTGAGAAAAATAGGTAAATTTGTAAAAAAGCTATTGTCAAAAGTAAAATTTAATGATATTCTAAATAAAAGAAACAAAAGAAGAGGTACATAAAAAATGACAAACCTTAAAACCATTGAGGCTGTGTATATATATATCAACAAAATATTAAATAAAAACAAGGTAAATAACTTACCTTTATTTGTGATAGAAAAAGACAGACTATTGTTTAGATAAAACCATAGCCTGTCATTTTTATGTGCAAAAGAAATAGAAGGAGGAGAAGAAAAAGTGAGAAAAACATTCAAAAATGAGAAAGGAATTACCTTAATAGCCTTAGTTGTGACCCTAGTTGTTCTACTAATCTTAGCAGCAATTACCATTAATTTTTTTGTAGGAGATAATGGAATATTTAAAACAGCAAGAGAGGTGGAAGAACAGCAAAAAATAGCAGAATGGCAAGAAAAATTAGAACTTGCAAAATTACCTGTATATGCCAAAAATGAAGGCAAGTTTAATTTGGATGATTACCTAGAACAAATCGTACAAGATGGAATTACAAGTGAAGAAGATATTGTAAAAAATGATGATGGAAGTTATGAAATAACAACAGATGATGGATATATCTTTGAAATCATACCAGTGCCAGATAGTAAAAACCCAACAGACGTAGAAATAGGCTATGTAGGAACAGAAGATGGACCAAGAATCAGAAATATCAAAGTAACTGATAGAACAACTAATAGTATCAGTG
>CALYAE010000019.1 GCA_944393435.1 uncultured Clostridia bacterium | reverse complement strand
AAAGAGAGCTGAAGTATTAGAACTTCTTTATTTACTCCAACTTTATGGCAATGCTTTTGTTTCTGTTGATCCTAGAGGCAAAATTACTTTAGTAACTTGTGTTAATTTTATTTTGAGAGCAAAATCTGATGATGAAGTTGATGCTTATATTGAAAGATTAAAATTTGCAGTTGACAAGTTTAGAGAAGCTGAAACTCATCCTTTAGAAACGATTAAAGATATGTTGAAACAAGAAGAGGAATGTAAAGGCATAATATTCTAATAAGAAGTTAAGAGGTCACAAAAAATAAAAATTCAATGAAAAATAATAAGTTCGTTTTCGTTGAATTTTTTCATTAAAAAAATGACTCCTTTCAAAGTCTAAGAATATATTTTTATTATATATTCTTTTTCTAACTTTTTGAAGCCACTTCATTTCCCACTGGAGCGGGTAGCGAGAATCGAACTCGCGCGACCAGGTCGGAAGCATGGCATTCTACCACTAAATTATACCCGCGATTCTAATATCTATTATAAAATAAAAAAGAAGGAAATGCAAATTAAATTTGAATTTTTTGCTTTATTCCTTCTAAAATAGCAGGTAAAATTTGTTTTTTTCTAGAAATAACACCCTTTAAAATAGTAGTATTTCCAATTAATTGTAAATGAAAAGCCCTTTCAAAAATATCAACTCGATTGCCAAGAACAATTACCTTAGAATTAGCCTCTAAAATATCAGTAACCACAAAAATAAATAAATCAATATTTTCCTTTTGAATTCTTTTCTCAATTGCTGTTTCCAAATCTTTTTTAATTTTAAAAACATCATCTAAATTAGAGCTGTTAATTTGTGAAATGGTAATCTTTAAATCTTCATGTTGAAAATCTTTTGAATCAATACAAATAATTTGATCTGGTGTATAATCACTAATATTAGTTCCCGCTTCTAATAACTTATATCCATACTGATATAGATCAATGCCAGCGATTTTAGATAATTTCTCTGCTGTTTTTTTGTCCTGTTCTGTACAAGTTGGTGAACGAAACATAAGAGTATCAGAAATAATAGCACTAAGCATCATACCAGCAATTTTTGGAGTAATCGAAACCTCTTCTTGTTTATATAATTTATATAAAATAGTAGAAGCACATCCTACCGGTTCAGCAATACAGTGTACAGGTTCGCTAGTACGTAAGTTAAGTCTATGATGATCCACTACCATTTGAATATGAGCATTTTCAATCCCTTCCACAGTTTGGGAAAACTCATTATTATCTACCATAATCACATTAGAATGATCCTCTAATTTTGATAAAAAATCAGGCTCTTCCATATCAAAAGTTTTTAATGCATATTTAGTTTCTTTATTAAGATCTCCTAGACGAAAACTTTCTGCATATTTACCTATTTTTGTCTGTAAATTAGCCATTGAGATTGCAGAAGCAATGGAGTCTGTATCTGGATTTGTATGTCCGAAAACGTAAGTCTTAGTATCCATAAAAATTCTCCCCTTTTATCTCCAATTTAGTCTAACTAGTACATTATAACATAAATTACATAACATGTCAACAAATGGCAAAAAATGAAGTAAAATTCCAAAAATGAAATGACTACTTGTTCAATTGATGAATATATGATATAGTATGGTTGATTTACGACAAAATTATGTACATGACAAAAAAATTAAAAAAAGGAAGGGGCTTTTTATGGGACTTATCGTAAAAAAAGTAGATAAAAGTTTTGGAACCAAAAAAGTAGTAGATGATATCAGCTTCGAAATACAAAAGCCAGGAGTTTATGGACTTTTAGGAACAAATGGCGCGCGGAAAAACTACTACCATTCGTATGATTTTAGGAATTTTAAAAAAAGATAGTGGAGAAATTACTTGGAATGGGCAAGAAGTGAAAAGAAAACATGTTAATTTTGGGTATTTGCCAGAAGAAAGAGGAGTTTATCCAAAAACAAAAATACATGATCAATTATTATATTTTGCAAGATTAAAAGGGATGGATAAAGCAAAAGCTCAAGAACGTATGCTATATTGGATGAAAAAACTAGAAATAGAGCAATATTTAGAAATGACACCAGAAAAATTATCTAAAGGAAATCAACAAAAAGTGCAATTTGTAACGGCTATTTTACATGACCCAGAATTACTAGTGTTAGATGAACCTTTTAGTGGTTTAGATCCAGTCAATACGGAACTTTTAAAAAATGTCATTTTAGAATTAATTCAAAAGGGAACCTATATTATCATGTCAAGCCATCAAATGTATTCAGTAGAAGAGTTTGCCTCTGACGTTTTGATTTTAAATAAAGGAAAAACCGTATTACAAGGGAACTTAAGAGAAATTAAAGAACAATATGCAGCAAATAGGCTATCCTTAATTACAGTAGAAAATGTGGATGTAATCATTAAAGAAGCAGGGCTTTCTATTTATCATAGTAAAAATAATGAGTACATGATTCAAATAAAAAACGAAGAAGATGGATATCGTTTATTTGATTTACTTTCTAAAAATCATATAAAAGTAGAAAAGTTTGAAATCATGAAACCAAGTCTACATGATATCTTTATCGAAAAGGTGGGTGAATAAAAATGAAGGACTTATGGATTGTAGCCTCTTATACTATTAAGGAGATGCTTAAGAAAAAAACATTTTTAATTTCTAATCTAGTCATTTTACTAATCATTATCATAGGATTCAACATTCCTAATATCATGAATTTGTTTACTTCTGATGATGGAAATGCAGGAGGAGAAGTAGCAGAAATTAAAATAAAAGAATTAATTGTTGATGAACAAAATATATTTGAAGGCACGCTTGAAGAATTAAATGCGAGTCAGGGACATGAATATATCATCGAAAATAGGAATGTAAGTTTTGAAGAAATTGCAGAAAAAATAGCAAATGGAGAAATTGAAGATGCTATTATCATCAGTAAGCAAGGGGATCAAATTCATTTGCAATATATTGTAGAAGATATGACAATGATGGGAGATGTACCAGAAAGCCTAAAAGTAACATTTGAAAATTTATATGCTAACTTACAACTAACCAAATTAGGTCTTACAGAAGAACAAATAGCAAGTTTAGAACCTAACTTTTCTTATAGTTTAGCACAAACAACAGAGCAAGAAGTAAAGGGAAATGTATTTGCTATTATGCTACTATCTATTGTGTTATTTTATGCTATTTACTTTTGTGCTTATCAAGTATCTAGTTCTATTACAACAGAAAAAACTTCTAAAATTATGGAAACATTGGTAACATCAACCAAACCAAGAACCATTGTGCTTGGAAAAACATTAGGAATTGGAATTGTAGGATTTTTACAAGTAGCAGTTATAGTAGCGGTAGCTTTAATATGTGCTTATTTCTGTTTGCCAGAAGGTGTATTAGAAACGGTATTAGATGTATCACAAATTACACCAATGCTTGGAATTTTTACAGTTATTTACTTTATTTTAGGATATATCACTTATGCATTACTATATGCTTTAACAGGCTCTACTGTAAGTAAACCAGAAGATGTGCAAACTGCCAATGGACCAGTTGCCATTGTTGCAGTAATTGGATTTTATTTATCCTATTTTACAATGATGAATCCAAACAGCAACCTAAATGTATTTGCATCTATTTTCCCATTTTCATCACCATTTTGTATGCCATTTAGAATTATGATGGGAATTGCAACACCTACACAACTTGCAATTTCTATTGCCGTATTATTAGTAACCATTTTAATAGTTGCAAATGTATCTATCAAAATTTACTCAAATGCAATTCTAAACTATGGAAGTAGAGTAAGCCTAAAAGACATGATTAATATGTATAGAAATAAAGATGATAATAATAGTTAATAAGGAAGGAATGTGATAAAATGTCAAAAGTTATACCGATTCCAAAAAGCGGAAAGCCAGAAAAAGAAATCTTACTTGGAGAAAAGGCTGGCTTTTGCATGGGAGTTAAAAATGCAGTAGAACAAGCCAAAAAAGAAGTAGAAAAACAATCAATTACATATTGTTTAGGAGAATTAACTCATAATCCAGAAGTTATGAAAAATTTAGAGGAAAAAGGCTTAAGGGTAATAGAAGATTTAAGTCAAATACCAAATCCAAAAGGTAAAAAAGTAATTTTTCGTGCACATGGTGTAACAAAGCAAGTTTATGAAGAAGCTAAAAAACTAGGATTAGAGATAGTAGATTTAACCTGTCCAAATGTTTTAGCTATTCATAAAATTGCTGAGCAAGCAGTAAAAGAAGAAAAAGACATCTTTCTTATTGGAGAAAAAAAGCATCCAGAAACAATTGGAACAGCTAGCTTTTGTGGAAAAAATCATTTTGTCATTGAAACACAAGAAGACTTACAACAGGAAACACAGCAATATTTGGCACAAGTAGAAAAAAATGCCAATAGTAGAAAATTAGTTATCCTTTCTCAAACAACATTTCATCTAGAAAAATTCAAAGAATTTGAAAATCAAATACAAGAAAAACTAGCAAACAAAGTAGAAATTGAAGTAAGAAATACCATTTGCAAGGCAACTAGGTTAAGACAAGAAGAAACTATGGATTTAGCAAAACAAGTTGAGTATATGATTATTATTGGAGGAAGAAAGAGTTCAAACACCAATAAACTTTTTCAAATCGCATTGCAAAATTGTGCACACGCAGTGATGATCGAAAACGAAAAAGAATTATCAGAAGAATTATTACAAGAAATGAAAAAATATCAAAAAATTGGTGTTATGGCTGGGGCATCTACACCAGATGAGAGTATTCAAAATGTAATAAATAAAATACGAAAATAGGGAAAAATTCACAAAAATTTTACGAAATTCATATTGATAAATAACACCATCTGTCATATAATATATGCTATGGCGTTATTTTTTGAAACATACAATCATATAAAAATAAAGCATCAAAGGAGTGTCCCTTTTGGCTAATTTTTCACCAAAAAGGAACGTCCCTAATGGCGAAAGAGAGGGAAAATATGTTTAAAGTACTAGCAAACATGAAAAAAACATGGGTATCTGTCATTATCATCATATTATTATTAATATTACAAGCTAATATAGATTTAGCTTTGCCAGACTATACTTCTAAAATTGTAAATATTGGCATTCAACAAGGTGGAATCGAAAACAGTAGCCCAGAAGTTATACGTAAGTCTACGATGGAGGACTTATTATTATTTACTGAGGAAGATGATCAGATTCTAGAAAACTATACTCTTATCTCTAAAGATCAATTAACAAAAGAAGAGTATGATAGTTATGTAGAAGATTATCCATTATTAGAAACGCAAGAATTGTATGTTCGAAAAGATTTAAATGAAGAAGCCATAGAAGAACTTAGTTCTAAAATGGCAAAACCACTAATGATTCTTCAAAATATTAGACAAATTGATCAAAGCCAAATTCCTGGGACAATACAAGAAGCATTAGCACAAGTAGAACAAATACCAGAAACTATGATAGAGCAAGCTGCTATTGAGGAAATCAAAACAGAATATCAGGCAATCGGTATCAATACAGATGATTACCAAAATAACTATATATGGTGGGCAGGAATGCAAATGTTAGCAGTAGCCTTTGGAAGTATGGTAACAGGTATTACGATTATGCTACTTTCTTCTCGTGTAGCTGCTAGACTTGGTAGAACCATGAGAGACAAAATCTTTAAGAAAGTACTAGGTTTTTCAACTAGTGAATTTAAAGAATTTTCTACTGCTTCTTTAATTACTCGTAGTACAAATGATATCCAACAAATTCAATTTTTAATTGCAATGTTATTTAGAGTGGTAGTATATGCTCCAATTATTGGTATTGGTGGATTCTTTAAAGTTTTAGCAACAAGTGATAATTCTATGGCATGGATTATTGGAGTTGCTATTGGTTCTATTTTATTAATTGTAGGGCTTTTATTTGGAATTGCAATGCCAAGATTTAAAAAATTGCAAACCTTAATTGATAAATTAAACTTAGTATCTCGCGAGATGTTAACAGGTATTCCTGTTATTCGTGCATTCCATACAGAGAAAAAAGAAGACAAACGTTTTGACCAAGCAAACCAAATCTTAATGAAACCCTATATGTTTGTCAACAAGGCGATGAACCTCATGATGCCTATACTAATGCTTGTGATGAACTGTATTTCTTTACTTACCATTTGGGTTGGAGGACATAATGTAGATCAAGGTATTATGCAGGTTGGAGATATCATGGCATTTTTACAATACACAATGCAAATTGTAATGGCATTCTTAATGATTTCTATGATATCGATTATGCTTCCAAGAGCAAGTGTATCTGCAAAGCGTATTAATGAAGTATTAGAAAAAGAAAACCGAATTCAAGATCCAAAAGAACCAAAAACTTTTGATCCAAACAAAAAGGGAATTGTAGAATTTAAGAATGTATCATTCCGCTATCCTGATGCAGATGAGGATATACTATGTAATATTAGCTTTACAGCAGAACCAGGAAAAACAACTGCTATCATTGGTAGTACGGGAAGTGGTAAATCAACGGTTGTGAACCTAATTCCACGTTTCTATGATGTGACAGAAGGAGAACTTTTAGTAGATGGTGTCAATGTAAAAGATGTTACACAAAAAGCACTAAGAGATGTGATTGGATTTGTTCCACAAAAAGGAGTGTTATTCTCAGGAACTATTGAATCTAACATTAAATATAGTGATGAAAATATGTCTGATGAACGAATGAAACTAGCAGCCCAAATTGCACAAGCAACGGAATTTATTGAACAAAAAGAACAAAAATATGATTCTGAAATTGCACAAGGTGGTTCTAACGTATCAGGAGGACAAAAACAACGTTTATCCATTGCAAGAGCGATTGCAAAAGATCCTGAAATTTTCGTATTTGATGATAGTTTTTCTGCATTAGATTATAAAACAGACAGTAAATTAAGAGCAGCTTTATCTGAAAAAACAGAAAATAAGACAGTGATTATTGTAGCACAAAGAATTAATACCATTTTAAATGCAGATCAAATTGTTGTATTAGATGAAGGAAAAATTGCAGGAAAAGGAACACATGAAGAGCTTATGAAAGACTGCGAAGTTTATAGACAAATTGCTCTATCACAACTTTCAAAGGAGGAATTAGAATAATGGCACAAAATAATAAAAAACCTCCAATGGGAGGCATGGGTCCAGGTCGTGGACCAGGAGCTGTGGAAAAAGCAAAAGATTTTAAAGGAACAACTAAAAAGCTAATCAAACATTATTTAGTAGATTATAAATGGAAATTATTAATTGTATTTATTTTTGCAATTGGAAGTACCATTTTTACCATTGTAGGACCTAAAATTCTAGGAAATGCAACCACAGAAATTTTTAATGGATTGATTGGAAAGTTATCAGGTGGAACAGGAATTGATTTTGAAAAAATAGCAGGTATTTTATTAACACTGCTTGGACTTTATGCTATTAGTATGCTATTTTCATTAATCCAAAACTTTACCATGACGAATGTATCACAAAAATTAACCTATCGCATAAGAAACGATATTGCTCAAAAAATTAATCGTCTGCCAATGAAATATTTCGATAAAAGAACTCACGGAGAAGTATTATCTATTATCACAAACGATGTAGATACCTTCTCACAAAACATGAACCAAAGTGTTACACAAATTATTACTGCAATCTGTACTATTATTGGTATCTTAATTATGATGCTATCTATTAGTGTTACCATGACTTTAGTATCACTTGTAGTACTACCAATTTCTGTAATTGCAGTTAGTGTTATTGTAAAAAAATCACAAAAATACTTTAAATCACAACAAGATTATCTAGGACATGTCAATGGCCAAGTAGAGGAAATATATGGTGGTCACGATATTGTAAAAGTATTTAATGGAGAAGAAAAAGCAATTGAAGAATTTAGTAAAATGAATGAAGAGCTTTACCATTCTGGCTGGAAATCACAATTTATGTCAGGCCTAATGCACCCAATTATGAATTTTGCAGGAAACATTGGGTATGTGGGTGTTGCTATTTTAGGTGGATATCTAGCAGTACAAGGAAGAATTACGGTTGGAAATATTCAATCTTTTATACAATATAATAAACAATTTACTCAGCCAATCAACCAAATTGCACAAATTTCTAGTATGTTACAATCTATGGTAGCAGCTTCTGAAAGAATTTTTGAATTTTTAGAAGAAGACGAGGAAATACAAGAAATTCCAAATCCAGTTTCTACAAAAGGTCTAAAAGGGAATGTAACATTTGACCACGTAGAATTTGGTTATGATGAAAATAAAATCATTATTCATGACTTTAATGAAACAGTAAAAGATGGGCAAAAAGTAGCAATTGTAGGTCCAACAGGTGCTGGAAAAACTACTATGGTAAAATTACTCATGAGATTTTATGATGTCAATAAAGGAGCTATCTTAGTAGACGGACATAATGTAAAAGACTTTAATCGTGGAGAATTAAGAAAAATGTTTGGAATGGTATTACAAGATACCTGGCTATTTGGTGGAACCATCAAGGAAAATATTAAATATGGTAAACCAGATGCTACGGACGAAGAAGTAATTGCAGCTGCTAAAGCAGCACATGTTCATCACTTTATTCAGACCTTACCAAACGGATATGATATGATTATAGATGAAGAATCTAGTAATATTTCACAAGGACAAAAACAATTATTGACTATTGCAAGAGTAATCTTGGCAAATCCTCAAATATTAATCCTAGATGAAGCAACTAGTTCTATTGATACCAGAACAGAAGGGCAAATTCAAGATGCTATGGATCATTTGATGAAGGGAAGAACCAGTTTTATTATTGCACATAGATTATCTACGATTAAAAATGCAGATGTCATTTTGGTTATGAATCAAGGTGATGTAATTGAGCAAGGAACTCATGAAGAATTATTAGAAAAAGGTGGATTCTATGCCGGATTATATAATTCACAATTTGAAAGTGTAGAAGAGGAATAAAAACACAGAGTCACATAACTTGTCAAAAAATGTAGAAAAATTTAGTTGGATTTATTTGTGCAATCGTGTTTGCTTTTGATAACTCCAACTTAAACCGTAGAAGTTTTGCACGCTCTTACTTTTGTGGACTAATTATAGCAGTAGTTCTTATCATACTATTTGTTATATTAGTTAGTGCAGGAATGTTCGCTTTTAATACCCATTTAACATCTTTTTCACTATAAGTTCTAAAAAGGAATGAGAAATAAAAATGAAAAAGAAAACAAAAATATTTAAAATTATTTTATTATGTATTGTGATTGCTATTATGATAGCAATTACAATTTATTTAATTCCACTTGTGCAAAATTTATCCACAACAGAAGGACAACAAGTATTCCAAGAGAAAATTAATAGTTCTGGTTTTCTAGGAGCACTAATGTTATTTGGATTGCAATTTGCACAAATCTTTTTATTTATTGTTCCAGGAGAACCAATTGAAATATTAGCAGGTATTTGCTATGGAGGTTTATGGGGAACAGTATTTATTATGATATCTGCTGTTATTATTACGGCCTTCATCTATTTATTGGTCCATAAATTAGGTAGAAAATTTATTTATGATTTTGTAGATAAGAAAAAAATAGATAAAATAGAAAACAGCAAAGTATTCCAGAATCCTAAAACAATTCGAATTTTAATTTTTATTTTATTTTTTATACCAGGAACACCAAAAGATTTACTTACCTATATTGCTGCCTTATTACCGATTAAGCCATTGGACTTTATTATTATTTCCACAATTGCAAGAGTTCCTTCTGTAATTTCTTCTACTTTAGCAGGAGAGAGTTTACTTGCTGGAAATTGGCATTTTAGTTTATTGATTTATGGTATTACTTTCCTAATTGTTGCAATTGTTGTTTTTATCATGAGAAAATTTGATAAAGATAAAATTACAGATGAGGCAATGAGAGTGATGAAATAGAGTTTTTAAGTTCGTAATAAATTTTTCTCTTACCACTTGCAAAACTCATGAATTCATGTTACACTATTACAATC
>CALYAE010000018.1 GCA_944393435.1 uncultured Clostridia bacterium | reverse complement strand
ACCATTTTTTATGGCTCCCATTGGTTCAGACGAACTAGTTGCACCAATGTTATAGAAATTGTATAATCCTTCATATCCTTTCACTGTGCCACTAATAGAGCTATGGGATAAAAAAGGCCCTACTTCTTGTTTGATACGGGATGCTAAGTGAAATCCGCTTACATCAGTAGTTTTAGCTGCTTTCAAAATCAAATCTGCATATTTTTGATTTGTTACAATATTGCTTCCTGCTGCTGTTTTATATTCTACAATTCTATTATAAAATTCGGTACCATACAAAATTTTTTCAATGTTAGATACCGTATTGGTTGCCGCTTCATAAGATAGTTCTTCAAATTGAAAGATTCTAACAGAATTGATAAAATTTCTTGCATCCATACAATATTCTACTGCCTGTTTGGAGCTATCTACCCATCCTGCATCGATTTCCACATTATATTGACCTGGAGTTGTATTTTTCCAACTATCTGAATATGATTTTGGCACTAAGTTTTTGCCATATACATTTTCTTGTGATATCACATAATTCCAGTCTAAGTTGGTATATAAAGCCTTAAACACCCAATTAGGATGCTGCTTTTTTAGTTCATCAATATAGGGCTGATAACTTTCTGGAAATTTGCTAGAAATTATTCCTCTTTGATCTGCTACTTCATTTTGCATCAAAGAAAACACGGCAAAAAATAGGATTGCAAGTATGGCAATACTACTAAAAAAATAAATGGTATGTTTGATTATTTTTTTATGCCTTTTATCTTGTTTTTGATCTTGATTCATTATATCCTAATCCACCTTTCTCTTTAAGTATTTTCTATTAGGTTGGCATTTTTTCTCTTGCTTTAATAATAATTCTTTTTTGTGAATAGTCACTGCAAGTAATTAAAGTAATTTCCCTTCTTCCATCAGTATTTTGCTCTAAGGCCTCTACTTGATTCGGTTCTGCCTTATACTTATCATAAACTTCATACTCGATTTTTCCATAATAATTATCCGTTAGAGTTAATTTATCTCCTAGTTCTAATTTACCAAGTTTGCTAAACATGTTTTTGGTAATGTAATTATGTCCTGCAATACAGTAATTTCCCACTTCATTTGGATTTGGTCCATAATATTTTACAACACAAACCTCCATTGCATTTTTGCTATAATTTTCTAGCACATAAGTATCAATTTCTAATTTTTCAATTGTAAGTTTAGAAGAAACCTTATATCCTTTATACTCTTTTGCAACTAGGTTTAAATCTTTTTCAGATTTATCTAAAGATGTAGTTACTTGTGTTTTTGTTATGTTTGGTTCATTTGAATTCTTGTTTTCTCCTATTTCTTGTATGATTTCATTGAAAGAAGAAGAATTACTTGGGCCATCTTTAATTTGTGCCTCTTCATAAATTCCATAACCTGTATAAGCAACCATACCAATGATTATAATTAATATGATCTTTTTTAGTATTTTCATAGCTTTTTCCTCTTTTTCACCAGTGGGGACGTTCTTTTTGGTGACTTTTTTACCATTAGGGACACTCCTTGTTTTAGTTACATTATTTTTTATAAGGAGTGTCCCTATTGGTAAAATTTTTACCAAAAAAGAACGTCCCTATTGGTAATTTTTTTTACTTAAAGCAACATATGCTACTGTTAAAATAGCAATAAAACCAATTATTAATGCATATTGTGTGTTACCTGTTTTTGGTAGGGTTGTTGGCATTTCATTTTCCTGTTTGTTTGTTTCTGGAGTTGTTGGTTGATTTTGTTCTGGCGTAGTGATTGGCTCTTCTTGTTTTTCTTCAACTACTGTTAAGTCAAAAGTTTTTTGTGCGATAATTGCATCTGAATTATCTCTATCAATTAATTTAATAGAAATACTATATTTGCCTGTTTTGTTAAATTCTCCTCTTAAAGCTAATTCTTGTTTTACATCTTTACCACCTAATGCATAACCGTCTGCTTCTCCCCATCCATTTTGAATAAGATCAACTTCTACATCATCTTCATTTGTTGCTAATAATTTAGCCGTTGCATCTTCTGATGGCTTATCTGTTACTTGCGCAATTAATCGAACGTGATTATAGTTTTTTCCCATGCTTGATGCTGTGATAAGTGTCATATCTTTTACTTCATCTACTAAAATAGATCCTGTATATTGTAGATTTAAACTATAATCTACATAATTTGGTTCTACTAATACATCTTTTTCAATTGGTGTTGTAATATCATCATAAGTTTCAGATGCATCCGCATTTGACATACCTTCTAAGGTAATTGCAAAATCTGTTGGGTTAGAGGTTAAAATAGATTCTTTTGCTTTAAAAGTAACGCTTGCATCTGTTCTTGCTCCGCTTCCTCCGGTTGAATCGTAGAATACAAGTCTTACTCTAGTGCCATTGTCATTTTGTGTTCCTCCTTCTGAACGAACATAATCAAATATAGCATTATCATAAGCTACATCTAGCGTATAAGCACCTAAACCTTTTCCAAAATTTACTTTAACGGTTACTTCTTCTCCTGGTGCTATTTTTGTCTTGCTAACTTCTGCGTTTACTGTATCTAGAGTTAGAGCCATAACTTGACTTGTCATCAAAAAAGTTACCATAGTAAGTAATACGACTACTGTTAACACATACAAAATTTTTTTCATTTTTCAATCCTTTCTCCATTAAATTTTAATTTTTATTTCAAAAAATAGTTTAATGGAACTATTTTTTCAATATTAGTATGTGTTTTGTTTTGCATTTTATTTTGCCAATTTTTTTAATTTATAAAAATTTTATTTTTATAAAGCAATTTTTACCTGTTTTCATAAAAAAATAAAATGCTAATTTTTATAGTCCTTGATTTATGCGATGCCTCGATGTTCCAAATTGACTTCTTATGTAAAATTTGTTATAATATAAATATATTAAAATTACATCATAAAATTTTAAGGAGGTTTTCCCATGATTTCAGCTAACCAAGCTCGGAAAGAGTCTGAAAAAAACACTCCAAACAATTTCAAAAAAAATGAAAGGGAATTGGTAAGAGTAGAAAAGAAAATATCAAAAGCAATTAGACGTGGAAAGACTGAATGTTACTTTTGTAAGCTCTCTCCCTCTACTGTTGAATATCTTGAGTCTCTTGAATACAAAGTTATTTTTATGCAAGATGATGACATGAAACAATTTGTTGTTACATGGTGAAATCTCAAACACATCTTTATCAATTGATAAAGATGTGTTTTTTTAGTTTATTTAATTATTT
>CALYAE010000017.1 GCA_944393435.1 uncultured Clostridia bacterium | reverse complement strand
CTATCACTAAAATATGCTGGTACTGTTATAACAGCTTGTGTTACTTTTTGTCCTAAATAATTTTCTGCATCAGCTTTCAATTTTTGTAATATCATTGCAGAAATTTCTTGTGGTGAGAATTTTTCACCATCTATATCTACTTTTTCATTTGTTCCCATTTTTCTTTTTATTGATATAACTGTATTATCTGGATTTGTAACAGCTTGACGTTTTGCTATTTGTCCTATCAATCTTTCTCCATTTTTTGAAAAAGCTACTACTGATGGAGTTGTTCTATTTCCTTCTGCATTTGGTATAACTACTGGTTCTCCACCTTCCATAACAGCTACACATGAATTTGTTGTTCCTAAATCTATTCCTATAATTTTTCCCATTTTTTATTCCTCCTTTTAAAATTCTAGTGTTGGGACACTATTTTATATTTTTTAAATTTAATAACATCTTTAAAAATTGTTAATTAGCAACTACTACCATTGAATGTCTTATCACTCTATTTCCAATTTTATAACCTTTTCTATACTCTTGAGCAATTTCCTTTTCTCCCAAATTCTCATCTTGAATACTGCTAACTGCTTCATGCAAACTTGGATCAAAAGTCTCTCCTACTGCCTTTATCTCTTGAACTCCTTTTGAAGCTAAGACATCTTGGAATTGTTTTAACACTAATTCTATTCCTTTTTTATAATTTTCATCTTTTGTTTCTACTTTTACTGCATTTTCAAGATTATCTACCACTGGCAAAATTACCTCAATTACATCTGAAAGTATTGAATTATACAAACCTTCTCTTTCTTTTCCACTTCTCTTTTTAAAGTTCTCGAATTCTGCTAATATTCTTTTATATCTATCATCTAACTCATCATAATCTTGTTTTGGTACCATATCTTTATGCTTTATCTCTTCTTTTTGATTTTCTGTACTCTTATTTTCCTCTTTTTTAGAAACATCTTGTTTTTTATCTTTTTCTAAATTTTCTTGTTTTTCCTCTGCCATTTTTACCCTTCTTTCTTTTATAATATTTAATTCTACAATTCTTTAAGTTTTTTATTTATATATTTCATAACAGAAATGACTTTTGAATAATCCATTCTCTTTGGGCCTATAATTCCTATTGTTCCCAAATCTTTACCATTCACATTATGTTTAAAAGTTATTACACTAAAATCTTTTAACTCTTCTTTTTCATTTTCTTCTCCTATATACACATTTATATCTTGTGCAATTCCTGAATTCAACATATCTGTTACCAATTCTTTAGTGTCTAATATATTTATAAAATTCTTTGCAACCTCTAAACTATTAAACTCTGGCAAATCAAATGATTTATTAGCCCCTTCCAAATATATTTTATTATCCTCTGCAATTACTTTCTTAATCTGTTCTATTACAGGTTTTATAACATTTACACTATATGTCATCTCATCATATAAATAATCTTCAAGTGGTCTATCGATTGTTTCAATAGGCTGTCCTTTCAATTTATTATTAAACATATAATTCATTGTTTCTATCTGTTTTTGTGTTACATCTTCATCAAACTTAATAATTGTTTCTTTAACTAATCCTGTATCTGTTAAAATGACAGCTAACATCATTCTTTGGCCTAACAACACAAACTTAATTTCTTCTATTATTTGATTATTAGTTTTAGGTCCTATAGAAACTGTTGTATAATGTGTAATCTCTGATATTGTATTAGCAGTTATTTTTGTTAAATCTTCTATTTCATTTACCTTAGTTTCTAATTTTTCACTAATATACTTTATTTCTTCTTTACTTATATCATGGTCATTTATAAGTTCGTCTACATAATATCTATAACCTTTTTCTGATGGTATCCTTCCACTTGATGTATGTGTTTTATCAAGATAACCATTTTTTTCAAGTTCAGCCATCTCATTTCTAATTGTTGCACTACTATAATCTAATCCATGATTATAAGTTAAAGCATTAGAACTTACCGGTTCTGCTGTATTTATATATTCTTCTACTATTGCTTGTAATACTCTTTTTTTTCTATCATCTAACACAATATTTTCACCTCTTTTAGCACTCTTTGTTTTCGACTGCTAACTTCATATATATTATACCCTTTTTTAGCACTTGTCAATACGTTTTGCTAAAAAAAATGTGAATTTTTTGTGAACAATAATTTAATTACTGTCATATTTATTTTCAATGGTATAAATAAAACAAAAAGAATAACAATTTTATTTGCTATTCTTTTTATTTTATCTTAATTCATTGTTACTTTAAAATCATATGCATTTATATAATCTGATGTCATTGCTATATTCAATTGAGTAGTTGCTCCTGCTTCTAGTTCACTTATTATTCCTGTTACTGTTGTTAATTCTTGTCCGTTATTATCTAGCAATGTTATATCTACTGTTTGTACTTCTGTTTTTGATCCTGTGTTGTTTGTTACATCTGCAAGTAATGTTGTCATTCCACTTTCTGTTGTTAGCTGGATATTTGTTATTAATAGACCGTTTATGTCTTTGGCTTCGTTTAGTTTTGTGCTTTTGTTTATTTTTACTCCTGATTCTATTTCTTCAACATAACTATCAACTGTGTTATTTTGACCTGGACTAACTTCTCCATCATTTCTATAAAAGTTTCTTTGGATTAAAAATATTAAGATAACTACAAGTACTATAATTAAAATTATTACTATTCTTGCACTTTTTTTATTATTAGTATTTGAGCTTGTAGCAGTTTTTTTACTTTTTCCTTTTTCCATCTTTTGAATCATCCTTCCATATTGTTTTTTCTGCAATAATTTCTAATTTAGAATTCAACCTTAATAAAACAAATATTAATTTTATATTTTTTTCTGGCTCTTTTTTTAGTTTTTCTGTTTACTCATCTTTTCCTCTTTTCTTTTGATGTTTTAATGTAAGCGATAAACCGGAGGCACTCAAAAATATATAGTTTATCGCTTACACAGTTCAAAAACTCTATTTTAATCTAGTTTATCTGTGTGAATATGCGAACGGATTTAGGGCTCAGAGCTACTTTAAATAAAGTGTGACACGCGAACCGATATTGCTACCGACACAAGTCGAACCGTATGCATAGCGAGTGTCTGCCGTACCGGTACCATCGACAGAGTAAAAGCCACCACGACTAGCACGGTGCTGAAAAGAATAAGCCTCACTTGTCCATTCCCTAACATTTGAGCTTAGGTCGAATATGTTATTCATTATATCACTTCCGAACTGTCCTGTTTTTGCTCTTGAACCTGTATGATTTCCTGTTATTGCTTTTACCTTTTCTTTATCTGATCCTTGCAATATAAAGTTTAACATTGTATCCCATTGACTTCCTGTTATCATTGTACTTACTATACTTGTATTTGTATTATATGGGTTTGAACTATATTCACTATTTTGTTTTTTATACATTTGGTACCAGTTTGTACTTGCCATTACTGTTGCATTTGGTACTGATTTTACTATTTCTCCTGTTCTATCTTCATTTGTTCCTCCTGTTGCCCAATTATCTGTTGCCCATATACTTGTTTCATATCTTCCTACATAATATCCTCCATATTTTTCT
>CALYAE010000016.1 GCA_944393435.1 uncultured Clostridia bacterium | reverse complement strand
CTCTGAACTCTGGAATCAAGGTAACAGGCGGAACAGGAGAGCCAGGTGATCCATATACCTTAGGCACATAGCAGGAAAAATAGATGTTTGGAAGGCCTCAGGTCTTCCAAAGGTTGTGCCGGCTTTTTAAGTCGATTAACAAAAAAATGAAAAAAATGCTTAGAATACAAAAGTTTTTTCATAATTTTGAAAGAACTTGACTACACTATTAAAAGATAGTATAATAATGATAGTGAGGTGGAGATTCTATGCAAAGAATAAATAGAGATAATTATTTATCTATATTAAAAAATTTCAAAGATCAACAAATCATAAAAGTTATAACAGGAATTAGAAGGTGTGGGAAATCTACATTATTAGAAATATACCAAGATTATTTAAAAGAAAATGGAGTAGAAGATAATCAAATAATATCTATCAATTTTGAAAATGCTGATTATGAAGAATTACAAGATAGAAAAAAATTATATGAACACATTAAGGCAAAATTAGTTAAAGGGAAAAAAACGTATGTATTTTTAGATGAAATTCAAAATGTAAATGAATTTGAAAAAACAGTAGATAGTTTGTTTATTAATAAAGATGTAGATTTATATATAACAGGTTCAAATGCTTGGCTTTTATCTTCAGAGCTAGCAACACTACTTACAGGAAGATATATTGAGATAAAAATGTTACCATTATCATTTAAAGAGTATGTATCCGCTTTTGAAGACAAAACAGACTTATCAAGAAAATTTAGAGACTATTTAAGATATAGTTCTTTTCCTCAAGCAGTAGAGCTATATAAAATAAATCCAGAAAATATCCATATTTTTTTAGATGGTATCTATCATACAATTTTATTCAAAGATGTTATGCAAAGAAAAGGAATAACAGATAAAAATGTATTAGAAAGAGTTACAAAATATCTATATGATAATATAGGAAATAGAACTAGCATGAAGAGTATCAGTGATAATATGGAAGGTATAGAAAAAAATTCATCTTATAATACAATTTCAAATTATGTAGATGCCCTTATAGATAGTTATTTAATATTTAAAGCTAATAGGTATGATATAAAAGGAAAAGAATATTTAAAAACACAAGAAAAATACTATGCAGTAGATATAGGTCTTAGATATCATATACTAGGGCAAGGATCTGGTAGAAATATGGGACATATATTAGAAAATGTTGTATATCTTGAATTATTAAGACGAGGATATGAAGTATATATAGGAAAGTATGACGAATTAGAAGTTGATTTTGTTGCTAAAAAACCTGAAAATACAGTTTATTATCAAGTTGCATTGACAACTAGAGCAGAAGGTGAAGAAGAAAATAAAATTTTAGATAGAGAACTAATGCCATTAAAGAAAATTGATGATAATTATCCAAAATATATTTTAACATTAGATGCTGATTTGGATGCTGATTTTGATGGAATAAAAAAGATAAATGTATTAGATTGGTTGCTAGAATAGGATGACTAACAGAAAAAGACGCTATTATGGCGTCTTTTTTCCATATAAATACAGTTTTTCACTTTTGATATATTGCATGAGATAGCGGAAAATAGAAAGAATGCTTTCATGGTTAAAACCAATGATACTAAATAATAAAACAGGTAAACAAAAAATAACAAAAATAAATATTTTAACATTTAAAGAATCAAAAAATAATTGAATGAGAATAAAAATAAATAAATCCCAAATGAAATTTAAAATTAAAGCAGAATATTCAATGATTCCAAATAATTTATTTTTAAAACGATAATTTTGTGGAAAAATAAATTTCATAGCTACCACCTCCTCTTACTATAAATGAATAGATTATCTCTCGATATCTTCATTTTTCTTAATTTTTTATTTTTATTACATAAATTTAATAACATTATTAATAGACACACCAAAAAGTGTACTTTTTATCTGTATTTACTTTGTTTTACCTAGAATATTTCTTTATCATTAACCCTCTTAATTCACACTGGATCTATTTTACTAAATAGTCCTTACCATCCTTCGTTCAATGTATAAAGATAAAGTGACATGGCATTACTGCTAACTTACTGGCTCATTTAAGGCCTTACGGAGGTTTCTCCTCTCATGCCACTTTTATCTAGCTAAATATAAATATATTTATGCTACTTTTAGTTGTTCTAACCTATTTTGTGTAAATACCCTTGTAGCCTTATATTCCTCATTTTTTGTTGTTACTGCATATATGATTTGTAATATTTTTCCTATTACTGCTACTAATGCCTGTTTTTTCTTTAATTGATTATCTTTCCTTGTTGTTAAATATTTGTATAGTTCTTTTATTTCTTTGTTGGTGCTTACCATTGTAAATGCCATTTTATACAAGATACTTCTTAACAGACTTCTTCCTCTTTTCGATATTGTACTTTTTCCTTTATGTGTACCTGAACTGTTTTCTACTAAATTTAATCCTGCATATCTTCGTATTTGCTCATAACTATCAAATCTATTGATTTCTCCAACTTCTCCTACGAACATTGAAGCACTTACTATTCCAATTCCTTGTATACTTATTAAACTTTCATAATATCCTGTTTCTTTAAGTTGTAATTCTAATTCTTGTTCTACCATTTTTATTTGTCTTGTTAACATTTCAGCTTCCTCAATATACATTCTTATTTGAAACTTAGCTCCATATGTTCCTTGGTTTGTTCCTATACTTTCTTCTGCTAATTCATAGATTTTTTCTACTTGTTTTTTACTATACCCTCTTTTTACTGTTTCCTTTATATGTTTTAGTAGTTCTTCTTTTCCAAAGTTTTTTATATCTTCAGGAAATGGGCATTTCTTTAATATTTCCTCTGATGTTCTGCTTAATATTTTTTTGAATACTTTTGTATATTCTGGAAAATATTCATCCATTGTTGCTATTAATCGATTTTTTACTGCATTCTGTTTTCTTACTAACTCTGCTCTTGTATTTGATAAATTTCTTAATTCTGCCCATACTCCTTCTGGTAAATATGGTTCAAAAAATCTAGCATCTTTGATTAGTCTAGCAATTGTTATACAATCTTTTTTATCATTTTTTGTTTGACAGTTGTCATCTAGTTCTTTTGAATCCTTTACTTTTTTGGGATTCACTGTTACTACATGAATCCAATCTATTTTTTGTAAATATCTTGCACATGACTTCCAGTAATGTCCTGTTGGTTCCATTCCTATTATTGCTTTTTCAAAATTTAACATTGTTAAAATATTTTTTACTGTTTCTACTAGACTTTCAAAACCTTTTTTGTTATTATGAAAAGAGAAAGATTTTTTTATTTCTTTCCCGTTTGGTAGGATGATTCCTGCCCAATGTACATTTTTTGCTATGTCTATTCCTACGATAACATCTGTGTTTTCAATAGCATTAAATTTTAAATCTTGTGAGTTTGTCATTATTTTTACCTCCAAATATATTAATTTCATAGACTTTAGTTGATTTCGTCTACATTGAAATTATATATTAGGGGGTATTTTGTTGTCAAAGTTCATTTTCATTTATTACAGGATGCTATTTTGCAAGTTTACTTCCTAAATTCAAGTTAGAAGAAACATCAGTAGAAATTCCACCAATTAAACTGCGTATATAAGAATTAGCACGAATTAAGGCATAAATTCCACCAATATAAATTAACTTAGAAAAAATATTTTCATCTTGAAAATCAAAAGAAAACATTATTAAAAGAATTATGGATACAAAACTTTGTTGCAATAATAAAGATAAAAGAGATCGAAACCAAGTTTTGAAAAGCCAAGAAGTAGATTCATTAATTAAACTTAAAAAAGCAAATGGAGCAAGTAAAATAAATATTTTTACCATGATATAACGTAAAGAATACGAAAATACTAAATTAAGTAATCCGACAGAAATAAAACTTTTTATAATTCCATCAAAAGAAAAAATAGAAAATTGCGTTTCTCCTACTGAAATCACACTATTTAATTCATTGACTAATTCGGAAAAAGAAAGCTCATGCCCTAAAATAGAAGAGCCAATTCCTCTAATCCCATCACAGATCAGGCTATTGAATTCTAAAAATTGTGTGCAGAAAAAATAAGATCCATTCATTAAAATTCCAAAAATCAATAATTTAAAAATAAATTGATAAGGTCTTTCCACTTGTAAATTCATATAATAAGAATAAAGTAAGCGGATTGCATAATAAATGGAAAAACCCACTAAAAGAGAATTGGCAATTAATAATAAACCATTACTAGAACTAGTTCCAAAAATTCTTTCAAAGAAAGAGTCATTTAAAATACTGCTATTAATAAAAGTTAATTCATCTAAAATTTGATAAACACTATTATCAATAGAAGAAAATAAAGTCTGAAAAATAGAATTAATGGTTTGAATAATGGTATCAGTAAGAGATACTGTTTGCTCCAAAAAAGTCACCTCCTAAGCTAGTAATGTTTGAATAGCAGATAATACTAAATCTAAAATTAGGATAAATCCATAGGAAAATAAACTGCCTCGAATTAATTTTTTAGCAATTCTGATTCTTTCTTCATCACCAAAACTAAATTTTTTCATAAATACACCAACTGCAATAGCAACGGCAGCTGCTGGTGTTGCTAAAATTAACATCCATTCTTCTATTTTTTCAAATGCAGAATTTAATTTATCTACTACTTCTGGTGCACCATTAAAAATGCTTGCTTGTACGGGGGAAGAAATTAAAAATAAAATAATAAATAAAAGAAATAAAAATTGGAAAGAATTTAAAATTCTTTTAGAAATAAAAAATAATTTTTTGTGAAAGTTTATTTTTAACATGATAAAACAACTCCTTTGAAATAAATTTAAAAATGATAAAATTAAGAAAAAAATTTTTATTTTAATTTTCAAAATAGGGAAATAATTTAATTTTTTCTGGAGGAATAATTTTAGATCCATCTGATAAAAAACTTAATGCATGAAAATTTTGTAAGGATTGTGTAAAAAAGTTAGTATCATAAATAAAATCAGAATGAACATAAGTACTAATTGTTTCAGAGATACTAGAATCTTTAGAATTTAAAGAATTTGTAAAATAACTAAAAACAGTTTGTTTTGCATTTTCTGAAATTCCTCTTGATATTTTTTCTTTATCTTCTTTTCCTATCTGTTTTTGTGCACTTTCAATCGTAAACATATCATCATTTCGAAACCATAATTTATTAATTAAATTTTGAATAATAACATTTACGGTTGCTTGTTCATGAAGGGTATTTAGCAAAGAGGTATAGCTTTGAGTTGCTACAATATTAATACATTTTGCTTCTCTACTTTGAGAAAAAAAGTTGGCATCTGTGGCTGTAACATATTCGGCATATTCATCAGAAATAAAGCAAGCTGTTCGAAATTCAGATGATTTGGAAAGCCTAGCCATAACATCTGTTTGAAAATCTAATTTTAGGTAAGCTGCAATCATTTTAGAAAGATTAGCATATTCATTATTATTCATGTTCAGTACAACAATTTTTCCTTCTGCAAGCACTTCTTCAAAGCCATAAAAATTTTGCTCTTGTTTTGCAGGGCTAAAAGTTTTTAAAACTTCATAATCAGAAATAAAAGTGTTGGTAATACGAGTAATTTCAGATTTTAAAATAGAGGAAGTTCTTTGATCGAGATTTAAAAATTCTTTTTCAAAAAAAGTAATACTGGAAAGTAAATCATAAATTTGATATTGATCTAATTCATTTTGAATAAATTTTTGCCTCAAGGAAGCAACTTTTTCTAAATAATAATTTGGCTCAGTAACTAACTTGTGTATTTCTTGAAAAGTGACATAACCTAAATTATATAATCTACAAAGTTTAATGCATTCTTCCAAAATTTGTGCAGATTTATCAATCCAATAAGATTCTGAATTATTTTGAGAAAATAATAATAAAATGGTTTTTAAGCGATTGGCTAAAATGGAAGGTTTTAAATTTGGTTTATCTAATGGATTATAGGTGTACTTTCCATTTAGTTCAATTGTAATAACATCATCTTGTCTGTTACATTGTTTTGCAAATTCTAAAACTTTTTGATGATAATTTCCTTTGACATCTAAAATGAGCATTCCTAATTTTTTATCTTCTTGATCATGAGCATATTGAATCAGTTGTTTAGTAAAGGGATACATGGCACTTGTAGTTTTACCTGTTCCAATCGTTCCTGTAATAAAAATATTTTGGTATAAACTTTTTTCTGGTAAGTAAATGGGATTTTTTGTTTTATCACTTTCCCCGAATGAATAATTCTAATTTTTCTTTTTGTTTTGGGCTAATGAGAGAATAAGAATTAGGTTGTTTCTTTTCATGTATTTGCTTTATTTTTCTTTCTTTTTTGGGAAGAAATTGAAAGAAGTGATGGGCAAGTTGATAGAATAAATTAGCAAAGAAATAAGAGCTAAAAAGGTAGGAAAAGCAAAACCATATTTTAGCGTATTTCCACAAAACAGGCTGCTCATTTACAATATCAAATGGATGTATTCCATAGTTTACAATAATATGATTAGCTTCATATAAAGGGAAAAAAATTTGATATCCAATTAAGCAAAAAAGGACCATAACAAATACAGTAAATAAAATGCGTTTCAAAAAGGCACCTCCTATCTACTTAGAATGGGTGATATTATTTTTTATTTTTAATTTAGAACCTTGTAAATTATGGAAAATTTTTGTATCGAAAAAAGTATATACCGAATAAAGAAAAATAAAAGAATTCACAATTAGTAGAATAAAAAAGTAATCAATTAATTTTATTTTACAACCCTCCTTACATTTTTTACCATCATATATTATTTTTTCCATTTTGTCTATACTTTTTTGAAAAATTGTGATAAAATATTTTATATTGTGTCATAATAATAACAATTTCTTGTTTTATTTAGATAAAATAAAACTATTTAAAGGAGGAATAAAAAATGGAAATTCGTAAAGATATGACAATTGGAGAATTGTTAGAAACAGCACCAGATAAAGCTGATATTTTGTTAGAAGCCGGAATGCATTGTTTAGGTTGCCCTGCATCACAAGCTGAAACAATTGAAGAAGCATGTGAAGTTCATGGGTTAGACGTAGAAGAATTAATGGAAAAATTAAATGCATAAAAAATTCACAAAAAAATCACAAAAATTGAAAATTCTATTGACAAGTGAATAAAAATCATGTAAAATATAGCTTGTGTTACCACTGTTAGAGGTTAGCACAGGCTAAAAACTTGGGTCATTAGCTCAGGTGGTAGAGCACTTGACTTTTAATCAAGTTGTCCGCGGTTCGAGTCCGCGATGGCTCACCAAGGTAGGGTTTAAGAAAATTAGCTTAAATCCTAGCTATTTAAGGCCCCGTGGTCAAGCGGTTAAGACATCGCCCTTTCACGGCGGAGACATGGGTTCGATTCCCGTCGGGGTCACCAATATGCCACTTTAGCTCAGCTGGTAGAGCAACTGACTTGTGGGATAGATAAAACCAAAAGTTTTATTTTGAACTATCTTGCACCTTTACGTAGAAATATGTAAAGTGGACACCGCTAATTCGGGGAAGGCTGTAAAATGCTAATCCCGAGCTAGAAGAAATTCGAGTGTAGAGACTTTATACGGTGTACCTAAGGCTGTTAAGCTATGGTAAAGAGAAAGTCCAGACTACAAACACTATTTTAGTGGTAATGAAAATTATAGTAGTATGAATCAGTAGGTCATCTGTTCGAATCAGATAAGTGGCTCCAATTACTTAGAACTAGGTTTGTTGTATAACTTGCCTAGTTCTTTGTCATTCATTCTTTAAATTTTATGAGGTGATTTATTTGCAATGTTTAAATTGTAATCAAATAATTAACAAAAGAAATAAATTTTGTAGTAATAAATGCCAAAAAGAATATCAATATAAAGAATATATTAATAGATGGAAAAGGAACGAAGAAACAGGCTTAAGAGGCGAATATCAAGTTTCAATGCACATAAAAACTTATTTGTTTAAAAAATATCATAATAAATGTGCAAGATGTGGATGGGGAGAAATCAATCAATATACAAAAAATATTCCCTTAGAGGTAGAACATAAAGATGGCAATTATCAAAATAATCAAGAGGACAATTTGATTTTATTATGTCCTAATTGTCATTCCCTAACTCAAACTTATAAAGGAGCAAATTTAAATCATGGAAGAAAACAAAGAAAAAAATATGCAAAATAAAGTAGTTCTTGTAACAGGTGGATCAAGAGGAATTGGTGCAGAAATAGTAAAAATGTTAGCAAATCAAGATTATCAAGTTGTATTAAACTATCATCAATCAGAGAAACAAGCATTACAAATAAAAAAAGAACTCTGGCAAAAGCAAATAGAAATTTTTAAAGCAGATGTCTCTAAAAGAGAAGAAGTAAAAGCGCTAGTAGACTTTACATTAAAAACTTTTGGAACGATTGATGTTTTAATTAATAATGCTGGGATTTCCAAACAAAAATTGTTTACACAAATTACAGATGATGATTGGAATGAAATGATTGGTACAAACTTAAACTCAGCATTTTATTGTACTCAGCAAGTTCTAGGGGAAATGCTAAGAAAGAAACAAGGATGTATTATTAATATTTCTTCTATCTGGGGAGTAACAGGTGCATCTTGTGAAGTTGCCTATTCTACTGCAAAAGCGGGAATGGATGGTATGACAAAAGCTCTAGCAAAAGAACTTGGACCATCTAATATTAGAGTGAACAGTATTGCACCAGGCATTATTGATACCAATATGAATCAAAATTTAAATAAAGAAGATTTAGAGAATATAAAAAGTGAAATTCCATTAGAAAGAATAGGAAGAACAGAGGATATTGCTAAATGTGTAAAATGGTTAATTGAAGATAACTATACTACTGGGCAAATTATTTGTGTTAATGGGGGATGGTATATTTAAAAAGTATCCTAGAATAAGATTGTAACACAAAAAAATATAATGATTCTTGAGCCTTGTTGTCGCAGGTAAACCTGCTCCAATCGCGCTTCGCTTGGTCGCTACGCGGCTACTACGAATTCATTATATTTTTTTGTACACTTTTAAAGTTTGTTGTTTTAAAAAACTTCTTTAATCTATAATTTTTCTTTTATAATTTCCTGAAATTAATTTAGGTAGATAGGTAATTACTTTATATACTGCTAAGCGAATTTTTTTACTCCAAATATAAGATTTTCTTAATCTTCTAGGAGATGTTAAAGAATGATCTTTTTGAGGAATTAAAGCAAGTTCTACTTTCTCAATGGGAAAAATATAATTTTGAGAGTTATTATTATCCCATTCATTTTTATCATTTCTAAAACAGAAGTTAAATGTTTCGCTAGAAATTAATGTGATTTCTGCTTGAAAACCAAGTTCTGTTTTTTCCATTTTTACTTCACCTAAATTTTCCCAATTTAGCCCAAATCCATAATGAAGATATACTTCTTCAGAACCGTTTTGAAAAAGTAACCCTGTATATGAAATTTTTACAGTAGAATTTTCTACTAATTTATCTGTATTAAAGAAAATATTTTTGACTAATTCCATTTAAAAAATCTCCTTTTTATCTCTTGTTCCTTATTTTGCTATTATAATATTAAAAAATAGATAATTCAAGTATTTTTGACAAAAAAATTACTTTTCGTTTTCTGTGGATCCTACAATTTTTCCAACAATGTAAAAATCGCCTTTAAAATCAATACATATATCTTCAATAGATTTATCTTCAGCTCTTAATACAACTCCATCTTTACGAATAATAAATCTACGAATGAGTAGTTTTCCTTGGTAAGCAAATAATCCAATATCTCTATTATCAAGAGGAGTATTGAATTCCACGTATGCATAAGAATCTTTTTTTAATTTTGGTTCCATAGCTGTATCTGTAATTTTAACAGCAATAGATGCTCCTGGTATAGTAGGTGGGCAATCAATCAGTCCCCCTAATAAATCAAAAGTAGGAATTTTATCATAAGGAATGTGACTTTCTATTTTATAAGAATGATGTTCTTCAGTAAGTTCTTTATCATAGGTGTAAGCTAAGGGACGATAAGGAATTCCCATCGTTTTACACATAGTTCTTAATACCTTATGACTTGGATTTCTTTCTCCTTTTTCTATATGAGTCAAATGACCTGTGTTGATATTAGTACCTCTAGCGATACCAGCTTTTGTGAGTTTTCTTTCTTTACGAATATATGCAATCATTTCACCTAGCATAACGATACCTCTTTTTCCAAAATTTTCTACTGATATTATATAGAAAAAAGAAAAACTTGTCTAGTACTAATCGGTAAAAAAATAGAAAATCTGACAAAATATCCTTTAATTTTTCTTGTAAAACAGTGTAAGGTGTGGTAATATTATTTTAATGAGGAGTATATATTGTGATAGGGGAGAAAAGTATGGAAAAGGAAGAAAAAAATAAGCAAGAAAATTTAGAAGGAAATACAGAAGAGGAAGCAGTTAAAAAAGAACAGGAAACTACCTCTGAACAAGAAGGTGTAGTAGAACCTGCAAAAGAAGAGGTATCAGAAGAAAAGCAAGAAAAAACAGAAAATAAACAAGAACAAGAACCTAAAAAAGAAGAAGTAAAAGAAAAAGTGCAAGGCAAGGGAAAAAAAGCAAAACTAATTGCCATTATTGTAGGAGCTTGTTTTATTATCTTTGCAATGTTATTTTCTATTATTTTTTCACTTATGAATATGAATAATAATAAAATCTTAAAAGGTATTTCTATTTTAGGAATTCAAGTAGGAGATTTGACAGTAGAAGAAGCAACAAAACAAATTAATGATGCCATTAATGAACGCTTTTCTGACGAGAATAACAATTTAATTTTAAAAAGAGGAGAAAGTGAAGTAAGTGTAACGGCCAATACCTTTAATTCAAAGTTTGATGTAGATGCAGCTGTTGCACAGGCATATAATATTGGTAGAGATGGTAATATTATTACGAATAATTATGGTATTTTATGGACTTATTTATTTAAAAAAGAAATTGTTCCAACTTTATATTGGGATGAAGAATTAGTAGCAAGTACCATTAATGATATTAATTCTAAAATGGAAGATAGAGTAGTAGAAAATAGCTATTATGTAGAAGATGATGAACTAATTATTGTAAAAGGAAAAGCTGGTTATGTGATAAAGCAAGAAGAGCTAAAAGAAAAAATCTTTACCCAACTTAAAAATATTCATACTAGTTATCAGGTAATTGAAATACCTGTGGAGTATAAAGAGCCAGATCCAATTGATTTAGAGAAGATTAGAAATGAAATTTATAAAGAACCAAAAAATGCTTATGTACAAGAAGAACCAAAAAAAGTAGTGGCCCATGAAAACGGAGTAGATTTTGCTATTTCTATGGAAGAAGCACAAAAATTAATTCAGGAAGATAAAAAAGAATACACGATTCCTTTAAAAATAACGGTTCCTGAAAAAACAATTAAAGATTTAGGAGAAGAGGCATTTCCAGATCAATTAGCTACATTTTCAACTATTTATGATGCTAGTAATAAAAATAGAAGTACGAATATAGAACTTGCAACCAAAAAGATTAATGGAACAGTGATTATGCCAGGAGAGAATTTTTCTTTTAATACTGTTGTAGGAAAACGCACGATTGAAGCAGGTTATAAAGAAGGAACTGCTTATGTTGGAGGAAAAGTAGTGCCAGATGTAGGTGGCGGTGTATGCCAAGTATCTTCTACTTTATACAATGCAGCTTTACTTGCTAATTTAGAAATTGTAGAAAGAAGTAATCACATGTTTTTAACAGGCTATGTAGCAGCAAGTAGAGATGCCACAGTATATTATGGAAGTTTAGATTTTATATTTAAGAACACAAGAAGTTATCCAATTAAAATTATAGCATCTTCTAGCAATGGGGTATGTAAAATTACGATACAAGGAATTAAGGAAGAGACTGAATACGAAGTGATTATTCAATCAAAAGTTACTTCTTACATTAACTATACAACAACCTACCAAAATGATGCGACTTTAGAAGAAGGAAAAGAAGTTGTGGAGCAATATGGAGCAAATGGATGTAGAAGTGAAGGATATAGAATTTTAAAACTAAATGGAAAAGTAATATCACAAACTTTACTTTCTAAAGATACTTATAGTGCAAAACAAAAAATAGTAAGAAGAGGAACTAAAAAAGTAACTACCACTACCAATGAGGCAAACTAAAGAATATAGGAGAATAGAATTTCATGAATATCTATGAAGAAACGAAATTTTTAATGAAAAAATATCAAATTAGTGCCAATAAAAACTTAGGTCAAAATTTTTTAATTGAAAATAGTGTCATACAAACAATTGTAGATTCGGCCAATATTTCTAAAGAAGATATTGTACTTGAAATTGGTCCAGGTCTTGGAACACTAACAAAAGAGTTGTTACAGAAGGCCAAAAAGGTAATCGCTATTGAATTAGATGAAAAGATGATTCAAATTTTAACAGATAGGTTTTGTTTTTATGATAATTTTGAATTAATGAATCAAGATGTGTTAAAAGTAGATTTGAAAAAAATAATAGAAAAAGAGCAAGCACACGAAAATCATGTGAAAATAGTTGCAAATTTGCCATATTATATTACAACACCAATTATCATGAAATTATTAGAAGAAAAACTTCCTATTACAAGTATTACTGTCATGGTACAAAAAGAAGTAGCAGATAGGCTAACTGCTATACCGGGGCAAAAAGATACAGGTGCTATTACCTATTGTGTATATTATTATACAGAGCCTAGTAAAGTAATGATAGTACCAAGTTCTTTCTTCCTTCCAGCACCAAAGGTAGATTCGGAAGTGATTCATCTAAAAATAAGAAAAAAACCTCCAGTTGTATTAAAAAGTGAAGAGATGTTTTTTAGAATCATTAAAGCGAGTTTTTTACAAAGAAGAAAAACATTAGCAAATGGGCTTACCAATGGAGGAATTTGTAGTAAGAATGAGGCAAAACAAATATTAGAAAAAATGAATCTTAACGAAAATGTAAGAGGAGAGAATTTAACAATAGAGCAGTTTGCGCAGATTGCCAATTTCCTTTATGAAGATAAAAAGATTTGATATAAAAAGCATATTTTCTAGAGTTAGAGAATATGCTTTTTTGCTTTAAAAAATAGGAGTTTTCCAAGATGAATAGATAAGATTTTTAGGGATTGACAACAAAGAAAAAAGGTACTATAATCTCAAGTTTGACAGTTTTGAGAAGGTAAAAAGTCTGTAATGCAGTCATAGGACGCGTTACAGACTTTTTTGATTTTATCTAAAATAGCGTAATGTTTAATGTTTTTTTGTTTGCTTAAATATTT
>CALYAE010000015.1 GCA_944393435.1 uncultured Clostridia bacterium | reverse complement strand
GAAAAGTAGCAATAGGAAGGGTGGAAGGGCATATCATAGCTATTGTTCCAGTTCCAGAAAAATACCAAGGTCAAGGTTATAGATTTTATATCATGGACTCAGCAAGAGGATTGGATGGACCATATAGATCAGAAGAAGAAGTAAAAGCAAAACCAAAAAGCTATGGAGTGTTTGAGATTCTTTATATTATAGAACCGATATAAAAGAAAGGAAAGCTGTTAAACAATGAAAAAATGGATTGTGGGAATTAGTGTTATTATCATTATATTACTTATTCTAATCATCATCCTACTATCTTATTTACAAGCAGATGATGAAATATCAGAATTACCAGGTGGTAATCAGGCCATCAGTAGTGATTTATATGATTATGAGGAAACTAAAACAGAGTTATTAACAGATAAAACCAGTTTTTATATTGTAACAAAATGTATTTCTAATTATCTAGATATGGTAAATAAAACAAATTCCTTATATTATGGAGAAGATGCTAATGGAAATTATGTAAAAGTAATTGATGATTCCACGATAGCTAGTAATATCTTAGATATTTTAGACAAAGCATATATTTCTGAAAATAACATAACAATGAAAAATGTATATGACTTTGTAGAGAATGTTGAAACAAAACAAATCTTCATTCCATTAAAAATGAATATTTTGCCAGGAAGAGTAAATGAAACTTATGCAGTATATGGAATGATACAAGATTTAAACTACCAATTTATAAAATATTTGTATATAATTGTAACTTTAGATATACAAAATCATACTTATGCAATACAGCCAATATTAGATACACAATATAATGATATTGATGAAATAACATTACAAGATAGAAATAAATCCATTGAAGAAAATGACAATAATTTATATCAAGTCGAAAATATAACAAACGAGTATGTTTCTAATCAGTATTTAGACAGCTATAAAAAAATGTTATTAGGAAATCCTGATTTGGCCTATGAATATTTGGATGAAGAATATAAAGTGAAAAGATTTGGAGATATTGATACGTTTAAAAAATATATTCAAGAAAGAAATATTCTAAGAACACTTTCTTTAAAGCAATATTCTGTAGAAATCAAGGATGAATATACACAATATACCTGTATTGATCAAAGCGGCAACTACTACATTTTCAAAGAAACAGCACCAATGCAATATACGGTAATATTAGATACTTACACTATTGATTTGCCAGAATTTACGCAAAAATATGCAAACTCCACTGAGGAAGAAAAAGTACTTCTAAACTTGCAAAAGTTCTTTGAAGCAATCAACCAAGCAGATTATGCGTATGCTTATAGCAAACTAGATGAAACCTTTAAAGCAAACAATTTTAAAACTCAGCAAGATTTTGAAAATTATGTAAAAAGCACCTTCTTTGAGCAAAACAAACTATCAGCAAGTAACCCACAAAGACAAAATGATATTTATCTATATGATTTAAGTATCACAGATGCCACAGAAAAAAATCAAAACACACTTACCAAAACATTTGTAATGCAACTAAAAGAAGGAACTGATTTTGTAATGTCATTTGGAGTAAATTAAAAAATAAAAAAGCAAATATAGTGATTCTTCTCTTACCAAAATCACTATATTTTGCCATTAAAGGAGAGGAAAAAATGCCAAAACAAAATGAAAAAGAAATCATGCAAAAAATGATAGAAGTTGCAAATTTAATAGAGCAAGACAAAAATGATCAAACTACAAGTGTAGAAGATATGCTTTATTATCAAAATTTTGAGTTTAAGGGAAGCGGTCTGGCAGAGAAACATTTAATTATTGCCAAAATTGTAAATGAAAAAGAATCAATAACTACATATCAAATTTACTCAGCAGATGCAAAAGAGCTGATTGCAACAGTAAATGAAAAAGGAAAAATACATTTTAGAGCGGAGTATTTAGAAGCCTTAAGAGAAATTGATGAAAATTACTTAAAATGCTAGATTTAGAGGATTTGAATTTTGAACTTCCAAAAGAACTAGAAAAAGAAGATAAAATACTAACAAAACAAGAAAGAGAAGAAATAGCAAAAGAAAATCAAACTCAGTTAAAAGACAAAGAACCTAAAAAAGAAGAAAAAGGGCAGGGAAAAAATCAGCAAGAAAAGAATGAAGCTAAAGATTTAGAAGAAGAAAAAAGAGAAAAAATTGCTAGGAAAAAACAAATTCCTTCCCATAATATATTAATGGTAAGGGAAAATAGTAACCTTTATAAAGACCACCCTAATTTAGAGAAAAACCTATATTTTTATCGTGATTCCAATGGAACAGTAAAAGCAGAGTATTTGGACGAAAACGGGAATCCACACCCTTCTCATTTTTTTGAAGATTCTTCTACTGTTTTAAGGCAAGAGACAGTAAGCCTAGGAGATGACGGAAATCCTGTTACAAAAGAAGTACCATATCAAGTAATGAGAACCAAAAACTTAAATACGCAAGACCAAGATATTCGAGATATTAGGATGACAATTAATATTGATTCTTATGGATATTTAGAAATAGAAGAGGCAAGACAGGGAAGAAATGGGCAGTGGTTATCCCATCCTATTGAAGTAAAAGGTAGAGACTATAATTCTTATGAAATTAACAAAGAAACTTCTATTCGAACAAGGAAAGCAAATCCAGATGAACAAACAAAAAGTTATGAAAAAGTAGAAAATACGGGATTAGAACAAGATGGTGTTACTTATGATGAAATGTATTTAATAGAACATGCGCAAGAAATCATAAAAAGATTTATAAAAGAAGGCTATCAGAAAAAAGAAGCAGTTCAAATTTTTGACTACATGATAGGAGAGGAAACTCTGACAGAAGAACAAGCAAAACAAAGAGTCAATGAAAAAATCAAGAAAGAAGATGTACAAGAAATTTCTCTAGAAGAACAAGGAGAAGAAAGAACTCCTTGGGGAGATGCCGAAAGAAGGCAAAAAAGATAAGCTAACAAAAAGAAGGAATAAAAATCACCTTTACGAATACAATGTAAAAGGTGATTTTTTAAGTGAAAAAGTCTATTATTTGCTTATTCCTTCTTTTTTGTTTTCTTGGCAGTCAAATTTGTTATGCCAACTTAGAAGATAACGAAGTAATTGATTTAGAAGCAATAAAAAATGAAACGATACCTACTGTTGCTAATGTCAGTGAAGAACCTAAGTTCAATGCAAGAATTGTGCTAGCTTTTGATCGAGCTTCTAAAAGAATTTTATACGAAAAAAATGGGCTAAAGCAGGTGCCAATGGCTTCTACCACAAAAATTATGACTAGTATTGTAGTACTAGAAAATGCAAATTTAAACGATGTTGTTACCATTGAGAAAAAAGCAGCAGGCATAGGAGGGTCTAGATTAGGTTTAAAAATTAATGATAAGATTACAGTACATGATTTATTATATGGGTTAATGCTAAGATCAGGAAATGATGCTGCTGTTGCACTGGCCATCCATGTTGGTGGAAGTGTGGAAGGTTTTGCAAAATTAATGAATGAGAAAGCACAGGAAATGGGACTTGTTAATAGCCATTTTGTAACACCACATGGGTTAGACGAAGAAGCGCATTATACAACAGCTTATGAACTTGCTTGTATGGCAGATTATGCCTTAGAAATACCAAAATTCAAAGAAATTGTAGGATGTAAAAGTTACAATATTACCATTAATGGACAGTCTAGAGTAATTACTAACACCAATGAATTATTAGGTAATCTATCAGGAGTTTATGGTGTAAAAACAGGATTTACCAATGGAGCAGGAAGATGTCTAGTAACTGCTTGTAAAAGAAATGATCTAGATATTATCACAGTAGTTTTAGGAGCAGATACCAAAAAAATTAGAACGCAAGACAGTATAAAATTAATTGAATATATTTATAAAGAGTATGAAGTAATCGATCTACAAAAAATTGTAGAAGAACAATTTGAAAACTGGAAACTTTTAAATCAGAAGCGCATATATATTAATAAAGCCAAAACAAGTGGCATCAAAATGCAAATGCAAGAATTACAGTTTCAAAAAATGGCAGTTAAAAAAGCGCAAAAAGACCGTATTTCGATAGAAATTCATTGCCTATATTATTTAGAAGCACCAGTAGAAAAAAATGAGATTATTGGTAATGTAAAAATACAATTAGAGGAAGAAAATATAGGAGTATATCCTATTGTATTGCAAGAGCAAATTAAGAAAAAAGAGATTCAAGATTATTTACTAGAATTTTTAAGTCTAGCACCTTGACTTTTTCTTTAAAATTTGCTATGATGATAATGCTTTTATAAATAAAGCATTTGTGCAGGTATAATTTAGTGGTAAAATGCAACCTTGCCAAGGTTGATTCGCGGGTCCGATTCCCGCTACCTGCTCCATATTTTTGCTTAAGTGGCGCTATAGCCAAGTGGTAAGGCACGAGTCTGCAAAACTCTGATCCCCGGTTCAAATCCGGGTGGCGCCTCCAAACGACAAAAAACGACAAAATTTTCACTAAACTGTTGAAACTTTGTCGTTTTTTCTTTTCTTAGAGCTGTCTATATTTTGCCCAGCAACTCACTTTTTGTATCTATTTAAATTTTCTGTAATTTATATAAAAATTCCGTTATTACTTACTCATTTTTATATGGTATATTATCATTTTTTAGCAAATCTTCCAACCATATAAATGTATTTATTTTATAATTATCCATTTCATATATTTTTATCCAATCATTTTCCATATGTTTCATCTTCCTTACAAATTACTCGTATAATGAACATGTAGTCCATTATACATTTTTTAATTCTTAAATCCATTGTATAATATCTACATAGACACTGTGGATTAGTGCAAATTACTATCGCTTTGACG
>CALYAE010000014.1 GCA_944393435.1 uncultured Clostridia bacterium | reverse complement strand
AACAAAAATGAGACAAAGTAAAATCAAGGTTGTTAAAAGAGAAGATTAGTCATAGGCTGAAAGCTAATCTAAATAAACAGATTTGAAAAACTACCTCATTGTTTCTAGAAAAAACCAAAATTCTTATTTTTATTCTTAAGAATAATTTGGTGAAAAACTAGACGTAATCTACTCTGCGTTAAAGAAAAGGTAATTAAGCAAAATTAAGGGATGGAACCGTGTAAATAAAAACACTCCTAAAGTATAAAAAGAATAAAACATACTTTAGGGGTGTTTTCTTATTTAGCATAGTGTCACTATGGGGACGTTCCTTAAAAGTGACAAAAGTGTCACTAACAAGGAACGTCCCTAATGGTGAAAAATAAAATCTAAAAAGGAGGAAAAATTATGATAAAGGTAGAACTAAAAGATGGTTCAAAAATAGAGGTGCAAGAAGGTGCTACTATTTTTGAAATAGCAAAACAAATTAGTGAAGGGCTAGCCAGAAATGCAATGGCAGGAAGAGTGGATGGAGAAGTAAAAGATTTACGTACTCCTATTACGAAAGATTGTAAATTAGAAATCTTAACATTTGATGATGAAGATGGTAAAAAAGTATATTGGCATACAACATCTCATATCATGGCACAAGCAATTAAAAGAATCTATGGTGATAAGGCAAAATTAGCAATAGGACCATCTATTAGTAATGGATTTTATTATGATTTTGACGTGGAAAAACCTTTTACAGAAGAGGAAATTGCAAAAATAGAAGAAGAAATGAAAAAAATTGTTAAAGAGAATTTACCAATTACAAGATATACTCTTCCAAGACAAGAAGCAATTGATTTAATGAAATCTAGAAAAGAACCATATAAAGTAGAATTAATTGAAGACTTACCAGAAGGGGAAGAGATTAGTTTTTATGATCAAGGGGAATTAAAAGAACTTTGTGCAGGTCCTCACATTATGACAACTGGTGGAATTAAGGCTTTCAAATTATTAACTTCTTCAGCAGCTTATTGGAGAGGAGATGAAAACAGACAAACTCTTCAAAGAATTTATGGTATTTCTTTCCCAAAGGCAAGTATGTTAGAAGAGTATTTGAATATGTTAGAAGAGGCAAAAAAGAGAGACCATAAAAAACTAGGCAAAGAACTAGAGCTATTTATGCTATTGCCAGAAGGTCCTGGGTTCCCATTCTTCTTGCCAAAGGGAATGGCACTTCGTAATGTGTTAGAAGATTTTTGGAGAAAAAAACATGTATTAAATGGTTATCAAGAGGTAAAAACTCCAGTAATTTTAAATGAGGAGCTATGGCATCGTTCAGGACATTGGGATCATTACAAAGATAACATGTATACAACCAAAATTGATGAATTAGATTATGCTTTAAAACCAATGAATTGTCCAGGAGGAATGCTTGTGTATAAAAGTAAGATGCATTCTTATCGTGATCTTCCAATTCGTATGGGAGAACTTGGACTAGTGCATAGACATGAAAAATCAGGACAACTAAATGGGCTTTTCAGAGTAAGATGTTTTACACAAGACGATGCTCACATTTTCTGTTTGCCAAGCCAAATTGAGTCCGAAATTGTAAATTTAATGCATTTAATAAATGAAGTGTATAGCATTTTTGGATTTACTTATGCAGTAGAATTATCTACTAGACCAGAAAATTCTATGGGATCTGATGAGGATTGGACTATGGCAGAAAATGCACTTAAAAAAGCTCTAGAACATGAAGGAATACAATACCAAATTAATGAGGGAGACGGAGCTTTTTACGGTCCAAAAATTGACTTTCACATTAAGGATTGTTTAGGTAGATCTTGGCAATGTGGAACCATTCAATTAGATTTCCAAATGCCAGAAAGATTTGATTTAACCTACATTGGAGAAGATGGAGAAAAGCATAGACCAGTTATGCTTCACAGAGTTATCTTTGGAAGTATTGAAAGATTTATTGGTATTTTAATTGAACACTTTGCAGGCAATTTCCCAACTTGGCTTGCACCAGTACAAGTAAAACTACTTCCAATTGCAGACCAGCATATAGAATATGCTACTAAAATAAAGAAAGAATTACAAGAAAAAGGCATTCGTGTCGAAGTGGACGATAGACAAGAAAAAATAGGTTACAAAATTCGTGAAACACAGCTTCAAAAAGTTCCATATATGTTAATTTTAGGAGATAAAGAAGTAGAAGCAAATGCAGTTGGAGTTCGTTCAAGAATAAAAGGAGATATTGGGCAAATGCAATTACAAGATTTTATTACTAAAGTACAAGAAGAAGTGGAAAGTTTTCAAAAATAGCCATCGTCTTGCATCAATTTAAAATAAAAAATAAAAATAGGACGCTTAATAAGAAATAGCGTCCTATTTTAGGAGATTCATGCTAATCTGCTAAGTAATGGGCGATTTTTTCCATAGCCTGGAACAGCAGGTTTTGGTCTTGCAATTCGAACCGATCTTCTTCAGCGTCATATTTACCGCCAAGAAGATCACAAATAATTTCTTCTACCTTTTCCCATGAGCCGCTTAAGATAAAAAAGCTCCGAGAAATTTCACCTTGCTGTTTAAAAAATCCGTCTTCGAATACATAATAAGGGGAATAAAGGGTAACTAGCTGTTCGGACTTCATTACTGTGCATCTCCTTTTTAATAAAATAGATTTCTTATGGAAATCTTGATAACACTATTGTATCATGTTTGGTTACTAAAAGTCAAATCAAGAAAAAGAAAAATAAAATTTCTTAAAATTTATGCAATCCAGAGTTAAAAACATATTGCAAAAAACAAAAAGGAATGTTATGATTAAAAAGTATTTAATACAATTTGTCACTATGGGGACAAATTGTGATAAAAGAACTTTAGGAGGATAGACCATGCCTAATCCAAATGCAGAAGATAAAATAAAAGAAAAATTAGAATATATTCAATTAAATTTAGAAAAGCTACCCAAATTTTTAAAAGAATTTCATCCTTTTTCTTATAGGCCATCTAAAACCTATGATGATATTAGTTACAAGGTATATAAATATATTGATGTAACCTCTATTCAAATCTTATTAACCCCAACAGATAGATTAACAAGTCTTAGCCAAAAGTATCAGCAAGCCTATCCAATTGCTAGTTATTTAGATTCCAAATCAGAAGAGAATTTGGAACGTTTTACCACTTTTTTAAAACTATTAAATGACACCAATTTAGAAGATATTCAAGAATTAGAAAAAGAACAAAAGATGCTAAAAGAAAAAATACCATACGAAGTAAAATATGCAAACAATTACACTTGGCAAATTTATTATTCTGATGTATCAGACCAATATTTTATGCTAGTACCAACAAATGAGTACAATAATGCAGCTTTGTTTTATTTACTAAAAAAGCAAATTGAAGCTAAGAAGACAAGAAAAAAAGAATATATTTATGTGCCAATTAATCATGCAGAATATACAGGCAATTTTTTAGTGAAAAGCCAAATAACAGATTTAGAAAATTACTTGTGGTATTTTACAAAAGAATGGCCAAATATCTATGAAGTATATGATCAAAAAGGAAAAATGAGTTTAAGAATTGTAGGAACTACTAAGGTCTATGAGTCAATAAAAAGCAATTATGTGATTTCTTTTGAAGAAAAACAGCAAGCGCAAGAAACTTATAAACTGATAAAAGCCTTATTTATTCTAGCAACAGGGCTTCCAGAAAATTATCAATTCAAAACAAGAATTGATAAAGAAGGTGGCTTGGATTTTATTTATCAAACAGATGCACAAGAAGTTACCATCACCTATGCTAATTTATTAGAATTTATCCAAACGCAAGTAGAACAAAAGAAAATATTAGTAGAATTAGAAGATAGGAAAATTATAGAAGAACAAGAAAAATTACAAGATTTAAAAGAAATTGTTGAAAAACAAACGGAAGAATATTTAAGTAAGCAACGCCAAATTGCTACCTTCTTAGAATGTAAAAGAACTTTTTTTGGCAAAATTAAGTACTATTTTTCAAACCGCAAAAAGGAACTACCAAGAAATAAACAAGAAACAAAAACCAAGAAGCAAAGAACAAAAAAAGAACCTGATAAAGAAATACTGATATTGGATAAAGGAAAAGAACCATATACCATTGAGCACTTAATTGAAATTTGTACAAAATTAGAAGCAAGAAATAAAATGGTAAAAAATTTAAATCTAGATAGAAAAGCATTAGAGCTAAAAAAAGTAAATTTGGAGAGAAAAATTAAAAATGCTAATATCTATTTAAATGAAATTGAACTTCATAAAAAAAGTATTTTTGAATTTTGGAAATTCACCAATAAAGATGAATTGCCGAGCCTTAATGAAGGGGAAGAAGAAGAGGCAAAAGAAAAAGAGAAGATTGGTAAAAGTTTTGATTATGAAAATGATATCGAAGAACTTGGAAAACAAGCAGATGAGCTACAAAGAAGGAAACTTTCTAAAAATGAAACAGATGCCATTTTTGCAGTAAGAGAAGCATTAAAATCTTGCCAAATCTTAAACAATACTAAAAGTCAAGACTTAACCAAGGAGCAAAAACAAATTTTAGAACAAGAATTAGAAAACTTAAAGCGTCAATATGAAAATAATATTGAAACGATTCAAGCAAAAGATTTTGATATTTTTGGAAGTATGTCTGAAGATAGAACCAAAACAAAAATGTTAAATAATCAAAAACATAGAGAAGTAGAAAAAGATAAATATCATATATTACATGTTACGTTAGATACAGATTTAAGCCTGTATATTGATAATCTAAGAAATTATCTAAACCTTATAAAAGAAGCGTTTCATAAAATTAAGGCTCCTTATTTTATGCCAGCTTATCTTACATCTGAAAAAGAGATATCTTTATCACAATTACAACTACTTCATTTAGACCAAGAAAAAGCCATTTACGAACATTTAGATCAAAAAGAAATTTACTTATATAAATTTAATATAAAAGAGAATATGCCGATTTTATTTTATTCTAACATTGTTTTTTATGATAATTTTAACCAAACTTTGCCAAATGGAATGAATGTATCTGATGAAGTATTAATTAATTTAGACGAATATCATCTTACACAAAAAAAACAAGAAGAGTTTTTTATGTGTTATGAACCAAATGAATATGAGCATGAAATTGTAAAAGTCCATGTTAAAGAATATGAAATAGACCTAAAGAATGGGGAAGAAAAAGCGGGGGCAGTATCTAATAAATAAAGGAGGACTGCCATATATGGAAAGAAAAGATTTAGAAGTAGGCGCTGGAAAGATTCTTGGCAATTGGGTACAAGATTTTATTGATGAGTTAACAGAAAGGTTAGCAAAAATGGAAGAAATTTTAGTCATAGATAGAATAGAAGGAAATATTGCTGTTTGCGAAAATAGAAAAACAGGCCAAATAAAAAATATAACGATAGCAGATTTGCCAAAAAGTAGTAAAGAAGGAACTGTCTTACAATGGAAAAATGGTAAATATGAAATCGATACTTCAAATGAACTACAAACTAGAATAGAAAAAAAGATGAAGGATGTATGGGAATAGATGGCAAAACGTAGAAAAAAGAAAATAAATTTTATTCGTTATCTTATTGCAGTAGCCCTGATTGCAATTTTATCTTCTCTTGGTATTCAGTTTGGAGGCAAAACTAAGCAGACAATCCATGTAGTAAATTTGGAAGAAAACCTAAAAAATGTGGCTATCACTACTGGAAAAGAAATAACAGAACAATTTATTTCAGAAGAAAAAGAAAATCTACAAGTGTATTATTTTGATGTGGGGCAAGCTGATAGTATCTTTGTGAAAAATGAAGATAAGACCATGTTAATAGATGCAGGAAATAATGAAGATGGACAGTTACTTGTTAAGAACTTGCAAACCTTGCAGGTAACAAAAATAGATTATTTGATAGGGACTCATCCACATGAGGATCATATTGGAGGGTTAGATACTATTATTCAAAATTTTGAAGTAGGCACTATCTATATGCCAAAGGTGCAAACCAATACGAAAACATTTGAAGATGTATTAGACGCAGTAGCACAAAAAGGTTTGACGATTATAACTCCAAAGGTACATGATACTTTTCAAATAGGAAAGGCAGATTGTGAAATCATGGCAGTAGGAGATGAGGAAGATAATTTAAATTTAGCCTCCATTGTAATACAAATGAAATTTGATAATTTAACTTATTTGTTTACAGGAGATGCAGAAGAAGAAATAGAACAGAAATTAGAAGTAGGAAAAGTAAATATTTTAAAAGTAGGACATCATGGATCTGACACAAGTAGTAGTCAAAGTTTTTTAGAAAAAATAGCACCAGAGGTAGCTATTATCTCAGTAGGAAAAGATAATTCTTATGGACATCCAAGTGAAGTTGTTTTAGACAGACTAAAGCAAATGGGAAGTAAGATTTATCGAACAGATGAAGTAGGAAATATTTGGGTGGAACATAAAAAAATGTCCTAAGCTAAATTTAGGACATTTTTTATTTGGTACCGATGGTGGGACTCGAACCCACATGGTTTCCCGCCAGATTTTGAGTCTGGTGCGTCTGCCAGTTCCGCCACATCGGCATATAAAAACTACTCTAATATCATACCAAAAAACAAAAGAAAAAGCAATTGTTTTTTAAAAGATATTGATTAAAATTTAAATTTAGTATATATAATAAAAAATAAGCATTTATGGATTTTTCAATAAATAGGATACTTATATTAGGAGGATAGAAAAATGACAGAAAAAGAATCTGATATAGAAAAAAGGACCAAAACCATTAGAGCATTATTAAAAAGCACAAAAGGTAATTTTCTAATTGAGTAGCCATTTTTTTGCGATTATGGATATCATATCACAATAGGAGAAAACTTTTATGCCAATCATAATTTGGTAATTTTAGACGCAACAGAAATTACAATTGGTGATAATGTATTTATAGGACCAAATTGTGGTATTTATGCAGCAGGCCATCC
>CALYAE010000013.1 GCA_944393435.1 uncultured Clostridia bacterium | reverse complement strand
TTTTGGTAAAAATTTTACCAAAAAGGAACGTCCCTGTGGCAAATCCCTGTGGTAAAATTATTTTATTCTAAATAGTGGTTTCCCATATTCCACCATATCTCCATCTTTTAATAAAATTTCAGCAATTTCTCCATCATATTCTGATTCTATTTCATTCATCAATTTCATTGCTTCGATAATACATAAAATGTCACCTTTTTTCACTTTTTTCCCAACTTCTACATAAGGAGTAGCATTTGGTGATGGTCGTAAATAGAATGTTCCTACAATTGGAGAAGTAACTAAGTTTCCTTCTTTGCTATCATCAGTTTCTTTTCCTTTCCCTTTTTCTTCTTCCTTTTCTTCTCCTACTCCTATTTTTTCAATCTTCTTTTCTTCTTTTTCGCCTGCGAATTGTTGGATTATTGGAGTTTGTAAAGTTGATGGAGTTGATTCCATACGAATTTTAGTCCCATCTGGAAAATCAATTTCAAAGGAAGTAAGTTTTGAGCGATTTACGTCTTCTATCAGTTGTTTGATTTTTTCATATCCTATTTTTTCTTCCATTTTTCTTTTTCCTTTCCCTTTCTTTTACTATCTATCTGATTTTCAGTTTTTGTTTTAGATTTGGCTTTATTGTAGTTTTATCTGTATGACATTTTTAGTCTTGATATTTTTTAAGGATAATCGTTGCATTATGTCCACCAAAGCCTAAGGAATTTGACATAACTATTTTTAATTCTTGATTTCTTATTTCATTTGGTACAATGTCTAAGTCACATTCTTCATCTTTTACTTGATAGTGGATGGTTGGTGGAACAATACTTTCCTCAATTGCTTTTGCACAAAAAATTGCTTCTACTCCACCTGCTGCGCCTAATAAGTGCCCAATATTTCCTTTAGTAGAACTTACCATTACCTTTTTACTTGCCTTTTCTCCTAAGGCTTTTTTGATTGCTTTTGTCTCACAAACATCATTTAGATTAGTGGAAGTTCCATGTGCATTGATATAGTCAATCTCTTCTGGCAAAATTCCTGCATCTTCTATTGCCCTTTTCATGGCTCTTGCTGCGCCTTCTCCATCTGGTGATGGTGAGGTAATGTGGTAACTGTCCGAAGTTGCTCCATAACCAATTAGTTCTGCATAAATTTTTGCTCCTCTTGCTTTGGCATGTTCTAATTCTTCTAAAACAAGAATTCCTGCGCCTTCTCCCATGACAAACCCACTTCTTTCTTTGTCAAAAGGAATACTTGCTCTTGTTTTATCTGATGCTGTGCACAACGCTTTCATATTTTCAAAGCCTGCAATTCCCATTTCGCAAATAGCTGCTTCTGTTCCTCCTGCAAAAACAACATCTTCTGAACCATATTGAATTGTTCTATATGCTTCTCCTATTGCATTAGTAGAAGATGCACATGCTGTTACAATGGAAATGGACTCTCCTTTTAATCCTAAATCGATTGCTACATTTCCTGCTGGCATATTAACAATGGACATTGGAATAAACATAGGAGAAACTCTGCTGTGACCTTTCAAAGTTCTGATTTCACATTGTTCTTGAATAGTATTTAATCCTCCAATTCCTGAACTAACAAATATGCCTACTCTTTCTAAGTTTGTGTTTTGACTTGTGATTCCACTATCTTTAAAAGCCTCTCTTGCTGCTACAATAGCAAATTGAGAAGATCTATCTAATCTTTTTGCTTGCTTTGGCTCAAAATGTTCTAAAGGATCATATCCTTTCACTTCTCCTGCTAAGCTAGCCTTAAAATCTTGTGTATCTATTAATGTGATTTTATCAATTCCACATTTTTTCTCTTTAATTCCGTTCCCAGGTGCCTTCTACTGTATTTCCAATTGGAGTAATTGCTCCTAATCCTGTTATAACAACTCTTTTTTTCATGTTTCTTACCCTTTCTCTTTTTTTAAAATTTACATTAACATTCCACCATCTACTTGAATGACTTGCCCTGTGATATAAGAGCTATCTTCTGATACTAGAAATTTTACAACACCTGCAACATCTTTAGGTTCTCCTAGCCTTTGCATAGGAATGTTTTTAGCAATTTCTTGTTTGATTTCTTCTTTTAATACCTCTGTCATATTGGTCTTAATAAAACCTGGTGCAATACTATTTACTAAAATATTTCTAGAAGCAACTTCTTTTGCTAGACTTTTGGTAAAACCAATAATTCCTGCTTTAGATGCTGCATAATTGGTTTGCCCTGCATTACCACTAATCCCTACTACTGAAGAAATATTGACAATTCTTCCTTTACGTGCTTTCATCATATATGAAATTACATTTTTGGTAACATTAAAAGTTCCTACTAGATTTACTTCTAGCACTTGCTCAAAATCTTCTTTTTTCATTCTCGCAAGTAAAGTATCTTTTGTGATTCCGGCATTGTTCACTAATACATCAATTTTTCCAAATTTTTCAATAATTTGTTTTACAAATTGCTCGCATTCTTCAAAATGAGATACATCTCCTTTTACTAATAAACATTCTACTTGTTCTTTTTCAATCATACTTTTTAATTCTTCTAATTCTTCATTTTCTGTTCTGTAATTTAAGGCAATATCATATCCTTGTTTTGCAAGAGTAAGGGCAATCTCTCTTCCGATTCCTCTTGTTCCTCCTGTAATTAATGCAACTTGATTCATCTTTTCTTTTCCTTTCCATCTTTTATTTGATTATTTTTGTAACAAATTTATTGCGTTTTCCAATGTTTCTACATTGGAAATATTTAAAATTTGAACTGGCCTTTGCGTCTTCATTCTTTTTACAAAGCCAGATAAGGTCTTACCTGGGCCTACTTCTATAAAAGTATCTACTCCCATATCTAGCATAGTTTCTAAACTTTTTGAAAATTCAACAGGGCAAATGATATGGTTTTCCAAAATTTCTACCATGTTTTCTCCTTTTTGATATACAGTTCCATCTATATTTTTTATCACCTTGGTTTGGAAATCATGAAAATGTACTTTTTCTAGTTCCTCTCTAAATTTTTCAGATGCCTGTTTTAACATCGGAGTATGAAATGGTCCTGCTGTTTTTAAAATCACTACTTTTTTGGCACCTAACTGTTTTGCTATTGTTTCTGCTTCTTGTATTGCTATTTTTTCCCCAGAAATCACAATCTGTTCTTTAGAATTAAAATTAGCTGGTGCTACAAATCCACTTTTTACTTTGCTACAAACTTCTTGTACTTGCTCTTGAGATAGACCAATAACAGCTGCCATTAGCCATTCTCCCGCTGGTAGTAAAGTTTGCATATACTCTCCTCGTTTTTTTACTAAATTAACTCCTTCTTCCAATTCTAATACTTTGCTATGCAATAGTGCTGTATATTCCCCTAAACTTAAGCCTGCACATACTTGTGCTTTTATCTCATTTTTTTCTAATAAATCTAATATTGCTAAACTCATTGTTAAAATACAAAGTTGTGTATTTTTTGTTTGATTTAATTGTTCTTCTTGTCCTTCAAATGATATTCTAGCTACATCGATATTGGTAATCTCTTTTACTTTATCATAAATTTGTCTTACACTTTCATATTTTTCATATAAATCTTTTCCCATTCCTACTGATTGTGAACCTTGTCCTGGAAATAAAAAACCTATTTTCATCTTTTTTCCTTCTTTCCTATCATTCATTTTCTATCATTTTTTCAAAAGTTCTCTCAAATAAATTACAAAACTGGCTAATTACTTTTTTATTATCTACACAGATGTTAAATTCTTTTTTCACAGAAGAAGCAATTTGTTTAATTTCTTCCTCAAATTCTTCTTGATTTGTGTTGACACCAATTCCAATCACAATTTCCTTTACTTTTTGTCCTACTACTTTTGTTTGTGTCAGAATTCCTCCTATCTTTTTGCCACGATAAACTAAATCATTGGGTTCTTTGATTTGAAGCGTAATTCCATATAAATTTTGAAATACCTCAATCATAGTTTGAGCAATTTTGATGGTTAGTCCTAAGAGGCTATCAATATTACAATCGGCAGATAGAAAAAAGGAAAATGCAATATTGTTTTCTTTTGTCGTATACCATTTTCTGCCGTGTGTTCCTTTTCCCTCTGTTTGTAAATCTGCTACAATGATGGTTCCATTTTCAATTTGGTGTTTTTCTATTCTTCTTAAAATTTCTGATTGTGTAGAATCAATTTTAGGATAATAAATTACATTTCTTCCTAAAAAATTCGTCTTTAAATTTTCTAATTGCATTTTGCTTCTTCTTTCATGATTTTCTCTAAATTTTGTTGCCTTTTTATTTTATTGGTAGTTGTTTTTAAAAGTGGTTCTTGTGTGAAAATTGTTCCTTTTATTGCCTTATAAATTGGCATTGTTTTATTAATCTCTTTGACTTTTTCACTTAAGATTTCTTCTATTTTGCTTTCGTCTTTTACGCCATAGAGTTCTTCCATTGTTTCTTTTTGATAAACAATTTTAGCAAAGATTTTAATGTCATTTTGATCTTCTGACATCTGTTTTCCAAAAACAAAACTTTCTTCTACTCCTTCAATTTTATTAATAATATGTTCCATTTCCTCTGGGAAGATATTTTTGCCATTTTTCAAAACAATGACACTTTTCTTTCTTCCACAAATAAAGATATAGCCTTCTTCATCGATTTTGGCTAAGTCCCCTGTGTAAAGCCAACCATCTTTTAATACTTTTTTAGTATCTTCTTCATTTTCAAAATATCCTAACATCACATTAGGCCCTTTTACGACTAATTCCCCAATTCCTTCTTCGTTACAATCTACTAATTTTACTTCCATACTTGGCACTACTTTTCCAATAGAACCCAATTTATAATTTTCTTTTGTACCAACTGCTACTACTGGAGATGTTTCTGTTAGCCCATACCCTTGTACTAGATGAAATCCTAGGGCTCTATATTTTGCCTCTATTTCAACATCAAGACTTGCAGCCCCACTAATCATTAATTTTACTTTTCCACCTAAAATTTGATGAATTTCATCAAATACTTCTTTCTTTTTTTCCATAGAAGCATCTTTGTATTGTTCTTCTTTTTCTAAAATTTCCTGTAATTTTCCCTGCTTTTCTAATTGTTTACGAATGATTTTAAAAATTCTTTCATAAATTGCTGGAACAGAAGCCATAACTGTAATTTGATGTTGCTTTGCATTTTCTACAATATGTCTTACTCCTTCACAAAATACCGTTTGAGCACCACTGTATAGAGAAAATAAGAATCCTACGGTACACTCAAACACATGATGTAAAGGTAAAAATGATAGAAAAACATCATCCGAATTGACATTTAAAATAGAAGAAATGTCCATCAAATTAGAACAAAGATTATGGTGGGACAATGCTACAATTTTAGAAGCAGCTGTTGTTCCAGAAGTAAAGAGCATAATACTCATTTTATTTGGATTAATTTTGCTATTTAAAAAACTTAAGTTTCCTTCTTCTATTAATTTTTTGCCTTTTTCTATCAATTCTTTTTGTGAATAAATGCCATCTTGATGTTCTTCTAAGTCCATTGATATTAGGTGCTTTAACTTTCCTACTCCTTGTAATTTCATTCTTTTTAAAGTTTCTTCATATTTTTGTGAATGAACAATTGCTTCTATTTGAGAACGTTTAATTAAATTCTCTAATTCCTTTTCTGGTAAAGATTTGTCTAATGGTACCACAATTCCTGTTCCACAAACAATTGCTAAATAAGCAATTTCCCATTCATATCTATTTTCTCCAATGACTGCGATTCTTTTATCTTTTAGCCCCATCGAAATCAAAGAAGTTCCTAAAGCATCTATTTTTTTTCTTACTTCTTTATGAGTAATTGTTTCATAATTTCCATCTTTTTTCTTAATTTTATATGCTATTTTTTCAGGATATTGTTTTCCTGTTTTGAAAAGCATGTCTTTTAAATCTGATATTGGTATGCATTTTTGTTTTCCTTCGTACATAAATCTCTCCTTGTTTTTGTTTTTTTATTTATATCATATTTTCTTTTAAAAAATAATTGTACTGATAAGTCAGTACAAAAAAAAAGAGGGTACACCTCTTTTTAATTTTTTAAATATTTTTTTAAATTTTCTAAATTTCTTTTGGTATCTTCTACCCCTAAATCATACATTTCTTGAATTTTTTGATGATCTTTTTCAATTCTTTTTATCTCTACTAATCTAGATGGTCTAATAACAAAAATCTTTTTTTCTTTTTCCAATTCTATTACTTTTTCTACTTCTTGATTATACATCTGATATCTATTTTGAATCGTTTTTACAAACTCTGGATATTTATGATAATAAAAGTTAGCAAGTTTACTATTTGTTTTCTTTTTTCTATATTCAATTGGTCTTGTCAAAACGACAATTACTTTATCTACTCCCATTGCTAGCATCTTTTCAATTGGAATACTATCAGATGTTCCACCATCTAGGTATTTTTTGCCGTCTACTTCTACTATTTTTGAAACACTAAACCTATTTTACTTTTTTGCAATTTTTACACCTCATTTTTCATTAATGATCCCTTTTTGGTATGCTGTAAGCAATTTTTCTAAATCTTTTATTTGCAATTTTAATTCTTTTCCAGTATCGGTATCTTTAATCTTTTTTCTTTCTACTTTTTCTACAATCTGCAATTCAGAATGTAGATCTGTTTCATTAATGATGGCTGCTTGTGTTGAAGTAAATGGTTCATGGGCAACTAATGTCAATCCATAAGAATTATATCTTAATGTATATCCTGCAATACCGGTAGTTTTTTGATACGCCTTTGATAAACCACCATCAATAATTAATAATTTACCATTAGCTTTAATTGGGCTTTCTCCTGCTTTGAATTTAACAGGAATGTGGCCACAAATAATATGTCCTACTTGTGGGTCTATGGAGAAATCTATTAATACTTTTTCTGAAACAGTCTCATCATTTTGATAATTATAAAATGGATTTTTAACTTCTTCCCATGTATCTTTTTCTGCTAAATAATACCTTTCAAATGTTTTCATTTTATCTTTACAAAAAATAGGAGAATTTTTACCACACCATAAATACCATATAAAATCTTTGCCATACTCTTTTTTATCTGATTTTTCTGGCTCAAAGAAACATTCTCTTGCTATTTTTTCTACATAATCTAAGTATGCTTTTCCTTGTAATAATTCTCCACCAACACTTACTTGTACAAATTCTCCATTTTCATCCATTGGTACACAACCATGCATTAATAAGTTATCATTATAAACTTTGTAAATATTTCCTTTTGCATATAAGAATTGAACATGTCTTTGCAATTTTTCACTATTTTTAAAACATTTGACTAATTTTTTTACAACTTCCTCTTCTTTTTTCGTTAGTTTATATGGTTCTTTTGGATCAACTGTTGGAAAATAGTTTTCTAGTAATGAATAAGTTTTTCCATCTATGGTAATAGTTCCTGCATCATAATCTATTTTATCTAGCAATAGTCTATCTTCCATGTTAAATTCTGGATGATTTTTTATAATCTGTCCTTCTAATTTCAATTGTATAATAGTTGCTGCTTGCTGTGTTTTAGCAAGAATCGCTTTTTCAATATCTGTTTCTCCTTCTCCCACATTTTTTGGCATAAAAATTTTAGAGTCAAAATCTGCATATTCTTCCATGGCAAATTCTGTTATGTTTCTAATGTTAATTCCATAACCATCTTCTAAAATATCAAGATTGTTATATCTTGAACAAATTCGAATCACATTTAAAATACATGCTTCACTACCAGCTGCTGCACCCATCCATATAATATCATGGTTTCCCCACTGAATATCAATGGAATGATATTTCATAAGTTCATCCATAATAATATGTGGACCAGGTCCTCTATCATAAATATCTCCTATAATATGTAGATGTTCTACTGCTAATTGCTGGATTAGATTAGAAAGTGTAATAATAAAGGCATCTGCTCTTCCTAAATAGATAATATTATCAATAATATTATCATAATAGTCCATTCTATCATAACCACTTTGTCCTGCATGGAGTAATTCATCTACAATATATTGATATTCTTTTGGAATTGCCTTTCTTACTTTTGACCTACTATACTTAGAGCTAATTACTTTACATAATTTTACCAAGCGATATAAAGTCATCTTATAGAATTCTTCTAGATTATCAGTCTCTTTTTTAATCAGCTCTAATTTTTCTTTTGGATAATAAATTAAGGTTGCAAATTTTTTTCTTTCTTTGCTTGTCATGGTATTTTTGAAAATCTCGTCGATTTTTGTTT
>CALYAE010000012.1 GCA_944393435.1 uncultured Clostridia bacterium | reverse complement strand
TGCCTCTAAATTAATGATTTCTGTACAAACACTCTGGATGGTTGGAAATTTTTCTGAAAGAATACTTAAGTATTTTAATTCTTCATTATTAGGATTTCCCACTATTTCTTCTCTCCTTTATTCTATTTTATGAAATGTTTAAAGTTTGATTACCTTTTCCCAAGGCATTTGCTCTTTCCCAAAATGTCCATAATTGGTTGTTTGCTGATAAATAGGCTCTCTTAGCCCCAAATATTCTATCATTTTATTTGGTGTTAAATCAAATTTTTCTTCTATTAGCTTTACAATTTGTTCTTCTGTTAGGCTTGATGTTCCAAAAGTATCTACATAAATAGATAATGGTTTTTCCATACCAATTGCATAAGATACTTGTATCTCACATTTTTTGGCGTATCCATTTGCCACAATGTTTTTAGCAATATGGCGAAGCATGTAACTCGCTGTACGATCTACTTTACTTGCATCTTTTCCTGAAAAAGCTCCTCCACCATGTTTGCTATATCCACCATAAGTATCTACAATAATTTTTCTACCAGTAAGTCCTGTATCTCCTAAAGGTCCACCAATTACAAATCTACCAGTTGGATTTACGTAGATTTTAGTATTTTCATCTATATACTCTTGTGGAATCACAGGGGTAATTACTTTTTTTATAATATCTTGTTTGATTTGCTCATTTTTTACATCTTCTAGATGTTCACATGATATCAAAATAGTATCAATTCTTTTTGGTTTATCATTTTCATATTCAACCGTTACTTGAGTTTTTCCATCAGGTCGTAAGTAGTTTATTTCTCCTGTTTTACGCACTTTCGTCAATTGTTTTGCTAAAATATGGGCCATAGCAATGGCAAAAGGCATATAATTTTGGGTTTCATCACAGGCATAACCAAACATGATTCCTTGATCTCCTGCACCACCTATATCCACCCCCATAGCAATATCTTGGCTTTGGGTAGTAATATTGGTTTGTATCTTACATCTGCGATAATCAAGATCTGTTTTTTCATTATCATAACCAATTTCTTTTATTTTTTCCCTTGCAATAGCTTCCACATCTATTTTGGCATTAGTAGTAATTTGCCCTGCAATGACAATTAAATTTTGGGAAGCAAAAGTTTCTACTGCTACTCTTGAATTTTTATCTTGTGCTAAACAAGCATCTAAAATTGCATCTGAAATAGAATCACATAGTTTATCTGGGTGTCCTTCTGTTACACTTTCTGAGGTGAAATAATAATGCTTCATTGTTTTCTCCTATCTTTACATAAAAATATTCTTCCTTATTATATCATTTTTCTAAGGAATTGCAAGATAGTAAATTTTCTATTTTTCTAAAAAGAATTTCCAAAAAATCTTTTAGGAAGATGTTTTCTGATTCATATTTTTCTTTTTATCTACATACATTGCTAGTGGTGAGGTCTCTTGTTTATTCAGTCAATTAAAATTTCTTCTAGGTTTAAATATTTAATTATCATTTGTTTTGTTATCATTTTATTGGTCAGTTGTTACTTTTTGTTACAACCTAGTTCAGAGTTACCAGTAAGTAGCTCTCCTGATAGTTTACATGGAATTTGGCAAACACCTGATAATAGTATTGTAGAAAATGATACTAATCCTAAGCAGCCTAATGAAGAAAAAAAATATATTAAATGGTTTGAATTTAATGTAAGTTATGATGTTTTAACCAAAACATCTAAACTAGATATTGATTCTCATGTAAATCAAGAACAAGTACAATACAATTGGATTGAACTAATTGCTTATCTTGCTTGCAAATATGGAAATGATTTTGATCAATTTAAACAAAAGGATTTAGATAATTTAGTAGAAAAATTAAAAAACGGTCAAACCATGGAAGATTTAAGCAAAGATATGAAAAATTACGCCTATTATCTAGAAGGTTATGATGCTGTCTTACATGAGTTTATTGGAACCTATCAAAAAGAAATAAAAAACTCAGAAGCAGAATATGAAACAGTTTATGCTTTAAAAGCCTTTCATCCTGTTGCTAAAAACTATGCTTATAGCCATTATGATGATTTTGGAAATTCTAGGTCGTATGGTTACAAACGTTTACATTTTGGAAACGATTTAATGGGAAGCATCGGAACTCCTGTAATTGCAGTAGAATCAGGAGCAATAGAAGCAGTTGGTTGGAATCAATACGGTGGTTGGAGAATTGGCATTCGTAGTTTTGATCAAAAGAGGTATTATTATTATGCTCACTTAAGAAAAAATCACCCTTATGCTGAGGGAATTGAAGAAGGAAAAGTAGTGCAAGCTGGTGATGTAATTGGTTATCTAGGAATGACGGGATATAGCGTAAAGGAAAATGTTAATAATATTAATGTTCCTCATTTGCACTTTGGAATTCAACTTATCTTTGACGAAGTACAAAAAGAAGGACCTAATCAAATTTGGGTGGATTTATATGATCTAGTGGATTTTCTAAAAAAGAATCGTAGTGAAGTTTATAAAAGTAATCAAGAAACAAAGGATTATAGCAGAAAATATCAAATAATAGATCCTACTGTTCCACAGTAGGATCGCTATTTTCCGAATAAAGGTCTTGATAAATTTGATAAGTATTTAGTACTTTTCTTACATACATATTTGTCTCTTTGTATGGAATATTTTCTAAATTAGACCCATCTTTATAAATAATCCCTTGCTCTATCCAATCATCCACTCTTCCCATTCCAGCATTATAGGCTGCTAGAGCAACTCCTACATTCTCATATTGGTTTAAGAGACTTGCAAAATAATAAGTTCCTAGCTCAATATTTTTATCTGGCTCATATAATGCTTCAATTGGTATCATTTTTTTGTCTTTTTCTATTTTATTTTCTATCTCGATGGCAGTATTTTCCATCAGCTGCATTAAACCTCTAGCATCACTACTAGATTTTGCATTTTCATTAAAATTACTTTCTATTTTAATCATAGCAAAAATCAGTAACGGGTCTACCTGATATTCTTTTGCATATTTTTCTACCGATTCACTATATTTTTGTGGATAAATTGTTTGCATAATAATGGTTGGCAAATCTAGTACATAAACAATCCAAAAGTATAAGAATAATAAAATAGCAAATATCAGTAATATATTTTTCACAATTTTCATGAAAATTCTTTTCTCCTTTGTTTTACTTAACATCATACCAGTTGTCAGCATCAGAAACCTCTACTTCTAGTGGTACATCTAGCTTTACTGCTTGCTCCATACTTTCTTTTAAAATTGCTTTTACCTTTTCTTTTTCTTCTATATCACACTCTAAAAGCAATTCATCATGAATCTGTAAAATGATTTTTGCATTTAGTTTTTCTTTCTTTAATCTGTCAAAAACTTTGATCATTGCAATTTTCATAATATCTGCGGCTGTTCCTTGAATTGGTGTATTCATTGCTGCTCTTGCTCCAAATTGTCTTACCATATAATTGCTAGAAGAAAGCTCTGGAATGGTTCTTCTTCTATGGAATAAAGTTTCTACAAAGCCATTTTCTTTTGCTTTGTCTACTACTTCTTCCATGAATTTTGCAACCCCTTTATATTTTTTCAAATATTCGTCTATATATTCTTCGGCTCTTTTACGAGAGATAGATAATTGTTCTGCTAGCCCAAATCCACTAATTCCATATACAATACCAAAATTCACTACTTTTGCAGCTGATCTTTGTTCTTTGGTTACATCTTGCATTTTTACATGAAATACTTTAGAAGCTACTTGGCTATGGATGTCTTCTCCATTTAAGAATGCATCTTGCATGGTCTTATCTTGGGAAATATGAGCTAAAATTCTAAGCTCTATTTGAGAATAATCTGCATCAATAAATATTTTTCCTTGTGTTGCCTTAAATGCTTTTCTAATTTGTTTTCCAAGTTCTACCCTAGTTGGAATATTTTGCAAATTTGGTTCTGTGGAACTAATTCTACCAGTTGCTGTAATAGTCTGATGGAAATAGGAATGGATTCTATGTGTTTTTTCATTAATATATTGCAAAACCCCGTCTACATAAGTAGAGTTTAGTTTGGTAAGACTTCGATATTCTAATATTTTTTCAATGATTGGATGTTCTTGTCTTAATCTTTCTAAAATATCTACATCTGTTGAGTAACCCCTTTTAGTTTTCTTTAATACAGGAAGTTTTAATTTTTCAAATAACACTACTCCTAATTGTTGTGGAGAATTGATATTGAATTCTTCTCCCGCAAGATTATAAATTTCTTGCTTTAATGTTTCTAATTGTTCTTTTAATTTATCTCCAAATGCTGTTAATTCTTCTTTGTCTACATAGATTCCGGTATATTGCATATCAGCTAGTATTTTTACTAAAGGCATTTCAATTTCTTGAAATAGTTCTTGAGATTGAATTTCTTCTAACTTTTCTGTCATAACTTCTTGTAATTGCTCAATCACATATACATAAAGTGCATTTTCATATTTTTCAAAGTCTTTTCCTTGTTCTTCTGTTTGGAATAAGGTCATTTGTGACTGTGCTTCTTGTTTAATACCTATTGTTTCTAAATACTGCAAAATATCTAATTCTAAATATTGGATGGCAAGTTCTTCTAAGGTGTAGTGATTATTAGTAGGGTTTAAGTCATAAGCTGCAATTTTAGCATCAAAATAAATCCCTTCTAAAGTGATTCCAAGTTGTTTGAATAGAACATAATCTTCACTTAAATGATAGCCATATTTGTATAGTTTTTGATCTTCTAGTATTGTTTGAAATAGCTTAGCAAATTTTTCTTGCTGCTTTCCTATTCTTATTTCGTAGACTAAGTTATTATGATAAATGTAGATTGCTGTAATTTGTTTTGGAATAATTTGAATTTGTTCTTTTTCTGTAATGTCTTGCGTTTCTAAAACATAAAATAATTTGCTAGTAGATTTTATTTCTTCTAATAATTTTTTTATCTTTTCTTCCTCTTGTATTTCAAGTGTTTCTATTCTTAATAGTTCATGAATATCTTTTGGGAATTTTTTCTTGCCTTTTAGTCCAAAACGCTCAATAAAACGATTAAAATTTAAACTTTTAAAAATTTCAAATACCTGTGTTTTATTCCATTCTTTTCTTGCTAAATCATCTATTGTTATTTCTATTGGCACATGAATATTAATTTTTCCTAGTGTTCTAGAAAGTCTTGCTAAATCTTCATTTTCTACTAATTTTTGTTTTAGCTTTGGCGTTAAATCCGCTTCATTTTGACTAATTTTATAATAGAGGTTTTCAATCGAAGAATAGGTTTTAATTAAGTCTAGTGCCGTTTTTTCTCCTATACCAGGTACTCCTGGAATATTATCAGAAGTATCTCCCATTAAGCCTTTTACTTCAATTAATTGCCTAGGTTCTACACCATATTTCTCAACTACTGCAATTCTGTCAAAAATATCTTCTTGCGTTTTTCCCATTTTGGTATGAGGAATACGAATTTTAATATGGTCAGTGGCTAGCTGAAAAGTATCTCTATCTCCTGAAAGAATGGTAACATCTAGCCCTTTTCTTTCTGCCTTTTTAGCAACTGTTCCTAAAATATCATCTGCCTCATATCCTTCTTTTTCTACAATAGTAATGTTCATCGCTTGCAAAATTTCTTTTACAATAGGCATTTGCTGTGCCAATTCCTCGGGCATTCCTTTTCTATTTGCTTTATACCCTTCATAAAGTTCATGTCTTTTGGTAGGTGCCTTTAAGTCAAAAGCCACCATTAAGTACTCTGGCTTAATTTCTTCTAATACCTTAAATAAAATGGCAAAAAAACCATATACTGCATTGGTGTATTTGCCATCTGGAGTGGTAAGCATTTTAGAGCCCATAATTCCATAAAAGGCTCTGTTAATAATACTATTTCCATCTACTAATACTATTTTTTGCATAACTTGTCTCCTTTTTGTTTTTGATATCTACTTTCTTGTTGAAGATTGCAATGTTTAGCATAATTTTATCTCCAATCTTAACAATTTTATCAAATCTTGTCCCTTTGGATTTGTTTACTATATCTGTCTTCCTCTGAGCTTTTCCTATTTAACTGTCAAAATTTGCGTACTCTGACATTTCTCCTTAAAGCACTTGATATAACTACATTCGGAGTAAATTTTAATCTCAAAACTCAAGTTTTCAACCCATTTCAAATTCCCATGTTTTCCTTTATATATAAGGGTTTGTCCGTTTTTGTGGTTATAATATATAACCTCCTATTGTTTATTTTCTCTTTTATTTAGCTTTTTAGTATTTAATAAAAGTTCATCAAAATCTGATACAT
>CALYAE010000011.1 GCA_944393435.1 uncultured Clostridia bacterium | reverse complement strand
CGTTTGTATTTGTCATAGAGTTAACTTGATAATTAAATGTTTGTACACCATCTGCAATCTCTTTTTTGGTATCTTGCTCAGCATATTCTTTACATTGCTTTTGCGTTAAACCTCTATCTTGATATTTTTTATAATATCTTTCATAACTACTTCTTACAAATGGAGCTAAGTGAGTAAGAGATACCGTTGCGCCACCATAGGTTGATGAAGTAACTGCTAGGATAATTTGGGTTGCAATTGTCATTGCAGTTAAAAATCTATGTGGTTTTTCAATCATTACTCCGTTCATGGTTGTTCCATTTTGTAACATATCTTCTAAATTAATTAATTCACAGTTTGTTAGGGCATTTTGAGCAAAGTAATCTGCATCATGGAAATGGATAATTCCCTCATCATGTGCTTCTACTACATCTTTTGGAAGTAAGAATCTTCTAGTAATATCTGTACTGGTAATACCAGCTAGATAATCTCTTTGGGTAGTTACTACTCTTGCATTTTTGTTAGAGTTTTCACTATTCCAATATTCGCTTTCTCCATCAATTAATTCTTTAATAGATTGATCTGTGGTATTAGCTTTTCTAACTAATTCTCTAGTATAACGATAAGTGATATATTTTTTAGCTAACAAATATTTGCCAAGTTCCATTAACTTTTCTTCAATGATATCTTGAATATCTTCTACTAAAATTCTTTTTTTATCTAGTCCTTCTATATATTCAACAATACCTTTAATGTCTTCTTTACTTGCTCTTTCTCTTGGCTTTACTTCAGCATTTGCTTTTCCAATTGCGGCAACTATTTTTTGCCTATCAAAATCAATCATTCTTCCGTCTCTTTTAATAACTTGCATTGTTTTTTCCCCCTAATTTATTTTTTATCATCCATCATTTTTTCATTTGTTTTTACCAAAATTTTAATCACTTTTTTGTTTTTCTTAAGCTGTGATTTTATTTTACTCAATGTTTTTAATAATGTCAAACATCCAGTCTTTATGTATCCACAGCGTTTTTTTAGCTATTTCAAGCCAGTTTCATTTTGCTGTCTTTTTGTTTATATGTTGCTTTTCAGTCAATTTTTATTCTGCTCATATTTGCAATAAAGGTTTTGTATTTTTTACTTCTTGAAATATTACAATTTTATTACATTTTTGTTACAAATGTCTTGATTTTGCTGGTTTTTGCCATTTTTTCTAACTTTTTTTGAGCGATTTTTATTTATTTTTAGGGATATTTTTCATGTGTATTTTTTCAAAAAATGGAAATCATATTTTTAGGTGAGAAATTTGAGAAATAAAAAAAATGATTTTTTAAAAATTTTCATAACAGGTGCAGGTTCTGGCATTGGTAAATTGTCAGCAATCGCTTTGGCTCGTAGGGGTTATGAGGTCTTTGCTGGTGTGAAATTTGAGGAAGAAAAAGAGTTTTTTGAAAAAATCATTATTCAAAAACAATTAAAATTCATGTTTTTATTTGCAATATTTTGAATGAAAATGATAGAAAAATGATTTCAGAACTTGGCGTTGACATTTTGGTATGTAATGCTGCTATCGGAGATTCTGGTAGCATAGCTGAAATTTCAGTATATTGTGCCACAAAATCTGCTTTAGACTGTTTTGGAATTTGTTTGAGGCAAGAAATGAAACTACTTAATAAGCTAGATAAGACTAATATCGAAGTTTGTTTAGTTGAACCTGGGGCTTATGCTACGGGATTTAATGCACAAAATAATGCAAAAAAATATGAGTGGATGTATACTCATTCTTATTTTGCAAAATATGCAGAGAAAATTCGTGCTTTTGAAAAGAAAATGTGGAGTTTTTTAGAGCAAAAGAAATTAGATTCTGCTGTGAAGTTATATGTAAAAGCGGTTACTGCTAAACATCCAAAGGCTCGTTATAGTTGTCCATGGTGGCAAGCAATGTTGGTGCAAATTGGCAGGATTTTTGGCTTATAGTTTGCTTTTTGTATCAATTATTTTTAAAACAAATGCAAAAATATAGTGATTCTAATGTAGTGCTTGCAACTTCACTATATTTTGCATTTTATCTTAAATTTGTCATTTACATTACTAACTGCTTATTTTACTGTTTCTATTGCTTTTTGTGCAAAGCTGTTATTGACAATTTTATCATAATCCCCTTCTTTTTCTAATTCTCCTGCTTCTTTCATAACAGTTTGAAGTAAATCAAAAGATTCTTCTTTTAAAATTGGATCTGTTTTCCATGCATCGATGTCCATATAACTTTGAATAGCAGTTGCAAGCATAGTAACTTCTGTATCTGGGAAGAAGTCAATAATTACTTCTGCAATTTCAGTTGCAGTATGTTCTTCTACCCATTTTTGCCCTTTGTAAATTGCATTGGTGAACCCTTGTATAGTATCTGAATTTTCTTCTATATAGCTTTTCTTTGCAAAGTAGGCAGTATAAGGAATTTCTCCTGATGCTTCTCCTACTGAAGCTACAATATATCCTTTTCCTGCTTGTTCTGTCATAGAGGCAGTTGGCTCAAATAAAGTTACATATTCTGCGTCTCCTCCTGCAAAAGCACCTGCCATTAAATCAAATTTAATACTATCATCTAATACTAAATCGTTTTGTGGATCAATTCCATTTTGTTTTAGAACATATTCAAATGTCATGTATGGTACTCCGCCTTTTCTACCTGGTATGACGGTTTTTCCTTTTAAATCTTGCCAGCTAAAGTTATCGGTTGGCTCTTTACTTACTAAAAATGAGCCATCTTTTTGTGTCATTTGTGCAAAGACTTCTGCATAATCTTCTTTTCCTTCATTGTATACGTAAATTGCAGCTTCTGGTCCTGCAAATCCGATATCACTTTGATCTGCTAAAACAGCTGTCATTACTTTGTCTGCTCCTTGACCTGTTGTTAGTTCTATTTCTAAGCCTTCTTCTGCAAAATATCCATTTGCAATTGCTACATATTGGGGAGCATAGAATACAGAACGTGTTACTTCATTTACTCTAATTGTTTTTAAACTTTGGTCTTCATCTTGCTTATTCATTAGAATAAATGTGGTAATTCCAATTGCTACGATTAGAATTACCAATATGGTAATTAAATATTTTTTCAAATTGATTCATCCTCTCTTGATTCTAATTCATGTCAAAGGAGATAAAAAAAGTATTTTGACATGTTATTTTTTTATTTTCTCGACTAATTTAGATACTTCTTCTCCCTAAATTAGTGATTTTAACGATTGGCTGTTAATAGTAATTTTCTTTTGTATCATTAAGCTGTTTTATTACTTCCTTTTGACATCTTTTTCATAACCACTTTCTCTAATAGTACAATTGCCTGATAAATTACAGCTGCTACAATTGCTAGAATAATAACTCCTGTCATAACAAGGTCTAGTTGGAAAACCTGGCCTCCATAAACAATTAAGTATCCGAAGTCCTGCTTTTGATACCAAAAATTCTCCTGTGATTACACCAACTAAAGATAACCCAATATTAATTTTTAAAGAGTTAAAGAAAGTAGCAATATTGGCTGGAATTACAATTTTAGTAAGTATTTGTAATTTATTGGCATGAAAAGTTTTTGCCATTTTAATAAGTTCCTTATCGGTGTTTAAAAAACCATTTAGAATTTCTAAAATTGTAACGATTAATGAGATAGCAAGCCCCATTGTAATAATTGCTCCGCATACCTGCTCCTACCCAGATGATAATGACGGGTCCGCAAAGCAACTTTTGGCAAGCTATTTAAAACCACTAAAAATGGTTCTGACACTTTTGATAAGAAGGAGGACCACCATAGCAAAATGGCAATTAGTACACCTAAAATTACACCTAAAATGAAGCCAATTAGTGTTTCTGTTAGTGTAATTCCCAAGTGTTCTAGTAGTCCATTAGATGATAAATTTAAAAAGGTATCTAATATTCTTGATGGTTGACTGGTAATAAAACTATCAATTACTCCTTGATTTGCAAGGATTTCCCATATCGCTATAAAAGCAATAACGATGAGAATTTGTGTTACAATAACGGCTATTTTTTCTTTTTCTATTTTTCTTAAGTATTTTTTTCTATCTTCTGATATGTTTTTTTCACGCATGTACATCCAGCTCCTTCCATATAGTGTCAAAATATTTACTGAATTTAGGGCTTTCCCTGCAATTAATTGGATTTCTATTTTCCATTTCAAAGTCAATCTCATGAATTGATTTGACACTTGCTGGTCTTTTACTTAGCACAATTACTCTATCTGACATACTAATTGCTTCTGATATATCATGTGTTACAATCACTGCTGTGATATTTTCATTTTTTAGAATTTGATAAATATCATTGGTAACCATGATTCTGGTTTGGTAATCTAGTGCTGAAAATGCCTCATCTAGTAGCAAAATTTTAGGTTTGATAGCAAGGGTTCTAATTAATGCTGCTCTTTGCCTCATCCCTCCGGAAAGTTGATTTGGATATTTGTCTTTAAATTCATAAAGTCCATATTTTTTAAGTAATTCTTCTACATATACTGTATTTTCTTTTGTTTTTTTACGCCCTATCTCTAATCCAAACATGACATTATCATAGATGCTTTTCCATTCTAACAAACTATCTTTTTGTAGCATGTAGCCAAGTCCTCCTGTTATTTCAATACTTCCTCCTGTTTTTGTTTCTAAGCCTGCTATGATAGATAATAAAGTAGATTTTCCGACATCCACTTGGGCCAATAATGCTGATAAACTCTCCTTGTTTTACACGAAAGCTAACATCTTTTAATGCTTCTACCTCACCATTTTTTGCTTGGTATTTTTTGCTTACGTTTTTTAAGATTAATACTTCTTTCATAAGTAGCCTCCTGGTTTTAAATTTATCATAGTACATTTTATGAAGGTCGACATAATTTGGTGCAAAAAATTCCCCTGAATCCTTCTGGGGAATTTTTTAGATTACTTCATATTCTAATAGTTGAATTTGATTTGAAATAAATTTCTCATCGGATTGAATCTTTTTTCCTAAATCTGTGCTTAGATATTTTTTATTATCATCTGCAAATACTGTAACAACAGGTAGTTTAGTTTCATCTCTTAATAATACGGCTCCTAAGAAATTAGCACCTGAAGAGATTCCAACTCCTATTCCTAGGTCTAATGCAATTTTCTTGGCCATGTTAATACTATCATCATCATTTACTAGAATAACTCTATCAATTTCGTTTTTGTCTATCAAGGCAGGAATAAAATCATCTCCAATTCCTTCTATTTTATGTGGTCTAATGATTTTATTTCTAGCTATCATCGGCATGCTTTCTGGTTCGATTGCTGCCAAAGTAAGGTTCGGATAACTTCTTCTTAATTTTTTTCCAACTCCCATAAGTGTTCCACCTGTTCCTATCCCTGAAACAAAACCTCCAATTTCTTCTGGCAGTTCATTTACAATTTCCTGACCTGTTGTTTCATATTGTGCAAGTATGTTGTCATGATTTGCAAACTGGTTTACAAAAAATCCATTTATTTTTTTAGCTAATAACTTTGCTTCCTGAATACCTCTTCGAAATCCTCCTTGTGCTTTTGAGAAGAGCATTACTTGCGCTCCGTAACTTTGTATAATTTGTCTTCTTTCTTTACTTACCCAATCTGGCATAAAAATATAGACAGGATGATGAAAGTATTTTCCGAGTGCTGCTAAAGAGATGCCTGTATTTCCACTAGTTGCTTCTATCATTGGCATTTTTTCTTTTAACTCTCCTCTTTGTTTTGCTTTTGTAATCATATAATATGCTGCTCTATCTTTAATGCTCCCTGTTAAATTGTAGCTTTCTAATTTTGCATATAGGTATCCTATTTTATTTTGGTATTGATATTTGATTTTGATAAGTGGTGTATTTCCAATTGTTTTTAACATAATATCCTCCGTTTCTCCATTTGGAAGTAAAAATGGATTTTCTTCTTTTATATTTTATACATATTTTAGGGAATTGGTTCATAAAAACAACCTTATATTTGTTTTATATGATTTAAATAAAATTTTTCCCCTTTTTTTAGGATTTCAATTACATCAAACCTTACAAATTGATTTTCCAGCTGATGTGTATACAAATAGTATTTGGCTACCTTCCAAATATGTTTTTGTTTTTCTTTTGTTACCGCTTCTACTGGTCTTCCATAATGGAAGTTTTGTCTTGTTTTTACTTCTATAAATACATATTCTTTTCCTTCTTTTGCAATAATATCAATTTCTCCTTGTCTACATTGAAAATTTCTTTGTATAATTTGATATCCTTTTTCTATTAAATATTGAGTAGCATATTCTTCTCCTATTTTTCCAAGTTCTTGTTTTGCATCCATTATTTTTTCTCCTTTTTGGCATATCTTCCACCACCTACATCCTGAATAAACCCTTGTAATTCTAGCATAGTAATAATTTGCATTGTTTCTTGAATGGTTGTTTTGGTTAGTCTTGCTAGTTCATTAATGGAAATTGGGAGCTCACCAATAAAGTCATAAATTGACTGATATTCTTCTTCTACTTTTAAATCTACCTCTTCTTCCATTTCGTAAAAGGCAAAAATATCTTCTGGTTCCATTACTAAATTTGCTCCATTTTGAATGAGCAAATTGGTACTATACCCTGTTGCAATTCCTAATTGATTGGGAATGCAAAATACTTGTTTTCCTTGCCCCATAGCATACTTTGCTGTTATGGTACTTCCGCTTCTATAAGCTGCTTCTACTACTAATACTCCCATAGCAAGTCCACTAATAATGCGATTTCTTTTTGGAAAATAGGATTTTTTAACTTCTGCTTCTGGTGGATTTTCTGAAAGAATACATCCACCATTTTGTAGAATTTGATGATATAAATAGGTATTTTCTTTTGGATAAATGTGCTCAAACCCACTTCCTAATACGGCAATTGTTTTTCCTTTTTCTTCCATGGCATATATATGGGATATCGTATCAATTCCGCTTAGCAAGACCACTTACAACGCAAATTCCTTTTTGTGCTAATTCTTTTGCAAATTTTGCAGCATATTTTTTGCCATAAGAAGTTGCTCTCCTACTTCCTACAATTGCAATACAATTTTGGGTTAGTAATTCTATATTCCCTTCTACATATAGCTTTTCTGGTGGCTGTTTAATTTGCAGTAGTTGCTTTGGATATTGCTTACTACCTTTATCGATAATTTCCATATTTTGTATCTCCTTTTAATTTTTCCAGTATTTTTTATCTAGGTTTCTATATTGAATTGCCTCTGCAATATGGTTTTGGTTTAAGTATTCTTCTCCTTCCAGATCGGCAATGGTTCTTGCTACTTTTAAAATTCTAGTATATGCTCTTGCGCTAAGCCCTAGTTTTTCAAAAGCAATTCTCAAAATTTCTTTACTTGGTTTGTCTAACTTGCAATATTTTTGAATTAATTTTGGAGTTAGGCTAGCATTAGAGTAAATTTTTTCTGTTTGATATCTTGCAAGCTGTATTTTTCTGGCTTTGTTGACTCTTTCTTTAATAGTTTGAGAATTTTCTGTTTCTATTTCATCTCCTAGTTTTTCATAGTAAATAGGATTTACTTCGATTTGAATATCTATTCTATCTAATAAAGGTCCACTAATTTTTCCTATATATTTTGAGATTGCTTGTGGCGTACAAGTACATTCTTTTTGATCAGATCCATAATATCCACAAGGACATGGATTCATAGATGCAACAAACATAAAGTCACAAGGATAAGTAAAACTTCCTCCTATTCTACTAATTGTTACATTTCCATCTTCTAATGGGCCTCTTAGCACTTCTAAAGTATGCTTATGAAATTCGGGTAATTCATCTAAGAATAAAACACCATAATGGGCTAGACTAATTTCTCCTGGTTTTGGAATTCTTCCTCCTCCTACCATGGAAGTGGCTGAAATGGTATGATGAGGACTTCTAAAAGGTCTTGTTGTTATGATGGGAGAATCTTGTTTTAAAAGACCTGCTACACTATGAATTTTAGTAATTTCTAGCGATTCTTCAAAACTTATATCTGGTAAAATAGAAGGAATTCTTCTTGCAATCATGGTTTTTCCGTGATCCGGGCGATCCGAATCAGCAGACAATTGTGTCCTCCGCTTGCTGCAATTTCTATTGCTCTTTTTACATTTTCTTGTCCTTTTACTTCTAGAAAATCTAGTGGATACTGTTTGTTTTTTTCTAAGTATTCTACCCAATTTGTACTTGTTTGCATGATTTTTTGTTCTTCATTTAAGTAATTTACTACTTCATTTAAGTCATAGGCTCCTAGTATTTTAATTCCTTGAACAATAGAGGCTTCTTTTGCATTTTGTATTGGTAAAATTACATTTTGAATCCCCATTTTTTTAGCTTCCATACAAATTGCTAAAACCCCACTTATTGGATTTAAGTTTCCATTTAAGGATAATTCTCCAATAAATAAGGTATCTTCTACATTTGCTTTTTGAATGACATCTAAACTTTTTAAAATTCCAACTGCTATTGGCAAATCGAAACAAGAACCTTCTTTTTTAATGTCTGCTGGTGCTAAATTGACTACTATTTTTCTGCTATATAGTTCATAACCAGAATTTTTGATGGCTGTTTTGACTCTTTCTTTGGCTTCTTTCACACTGGTATCTGGAAGTCCGCACAATATCCCATGATGGCATTCCTGAGGTAATGTCCACTTGAACATCGATTAAAAAGCCTTCTAATCCACATAAGGCCATACTTTTGGTAATAGATAACAATTTTTTAGTCTCCTTTTTGAAAATTTTTAGAAATAAATTTTTTGAAATAATTTTTTTGATAAAAGATAATTTTATAATACATGATGTCTACTAAAAAAGCAATAGTTTTTTTGCAATTTTTTCCAATTTTATTTTTAATAAAAGATTTCTTTTTGTTTTGATTTATGATATAATCTTTTAAAAATGATGGAAAAGAGGAAACGAAAATGAATCCATATATGCAAAAAGCTAAAGAAATGGCTAAAATGGGAATGGAAGCTAATGAAGGTGGTCCTTTTGGTGCTGTTATACTAGATAAACAGGGCAATCTTCTTGCTACTGGTCATAATCAAGTTTTAAAAAGTAATGATCCTACTGCTCATGCAGAAATAATGGCAATTCGTAATGCTTGTCAAAAATTACATATTTATGATTTATCTGATTGTATTTTATATACTTCTTGTGAACCTTGCCCAATGTGCTTATCTGCTATTATTTGGGCCAATATCAAAGAAGTTTATTATGCTTGTACTCGTGAGGATGCTGCTAAAATCGGATTTCGTGATGACTTGATTTATGAATATTTAAAAGGAAATCAAACTGATTTACTTAAGCTACATGAGGTGGATCGAGAGGCATGTTTAGAGGTTTTTGAAAATTACCAAAAACAAAATAAAATTATTTATTAAATAGTTAGGTAAAATCTTAGCATAGTAAGATTTTATCTTTTTTCTACTAGTTTTAATTTTCCTTTACATCTTGCACAGTAATAACGATAAAGTAGATTGGTATTGAATCTTTTTCGGTAAATTTCTTGTCCACATTTTTGACAAACTATTTTATAGCGGTATTCTTCTTTTTCTTCTATTGTTTTTCCACTTTTTTCATAATCTTCTTTTTTATTTCCAACTCTTTGAATGTCATACCCTAACTTTTGATTAATATAGGCAGCATATTTTTTGAATTCTTTTTGATGATTATTGCAAAAAGGAATACAATGAATAAGTTCATGCATAATAGTATTTTTAATAATGCTATCATCTAGTTCCATAAGCCATTTACTAATTTCGATGGTATGCTGATAAAATTTTTCATATTTGATTATTTTTCGTCTACCGATTTTTTGAATTACTTTAAAATGTTGATCTGGTTTTTCTTGTTTGCAACAACCATATCGTTTGTTATTTCGTTTGGATAATGTAATTTGTATAGTTCCTATCGTTTTTTTGTCTTCCATGTTAATTCCTATTGTTTGTAGCTCTTGCAAACATTGCTTATATAAATAATCTAATTTTGTTTGAGGTTCTTGCTTCATTTCTCATTCTTCCTTTTGGGAAATTTTCTTTTATACTATATCACATTTGCCTTTTTTACACAATAAATAAATGTTGATAAGAATTCTTATTCTTACCTTTACTTTTTATTAAAAGAAATATATAATTTTCTTATTCAATTTATAAAGGAGGAATGAAAAGATGAAATTACAAGATAAGGTGGCTATTGTTACTGGTGGTGCTATGGGGAATGGTTTAGGTATTGTAAAAACGTTTTTAAAATATGGTGCTAAAGTAGCAATTTTGGATTATTCTGAAAAATTAAATGATACGGTTCGTATTTTAAAAGAAGAAGGATATGAAGTAGATGGATATTTGGTTGATATCCGTGATAGTGAAAAAATTAATGATGCTGTTAACAAAATAGTAGAAAAATATCATAGAATTGATGTTTTAGTTAATAATGCTGGTGTAGCAAAGTTAACTCCTTTTTTAGAGACAACAGATGAAATTAGGGATTTCCATTTTGATATTAATATTAAAGGTACTTGGAATGTTTCTAAAGCTGTTGTGCCATATATGAAAGAGGGTAGTGCAATTGTAAATTTGTCTTCTGTTACAGGAACAATGGTTGCAGACACGGGTGAAGTGGCTTATGCAACAACCAAGGCTGCTATTTTAGGTTTTACGAAAGGATTAGCTGCTGAAGTTGTTAATAAGGGCATTAGAGTAAATGCAATTCTTCCAGGTTATATAATGACACCTATGGTAGAAGGTATTGCAAAAGATTCTGATAGTGCTAATCCTGCTTCTGTTGTAGATGGGATTGCAAAAGGTATTCCTATGAAAAGACTAGGTACTATTGAGGAATTAGGTGAGCTTGCTGCGTTTTTAGCAAGTAATGAGGCTTCTTATTTAACTGGTCAAAGTTATGTGATTGATGGTGGCTCTACTTTACCTGAGACAATGAGTGTGGGAGTTTAAATTCAATGGTGGGTACCATTCTTCTTTGTTTTATCATTTGGATAAACTGCGGAATGGTTACCTACTTTGTTCCATTTTTCTTCCTTAAACCCTACAAATATTCCTTTATCTGATACCAAAATTGGTCTTTTTATTAACATTCCGTCACTTGATAATAATTCTATCTTTTCTTTATCACTCATACTTGATAATTTATCTTTTAGATTTAAGGCTTTATATTTAAGGCCACTTGTATTAAACCAGTTTTTTATTTCTAGCCCACTGTTTTTTATCCAGTCCGTTAATTCTTCTGCTGTTGGTGTTTCTTCTATGATATTTCTATCTAAAAATTCAATATTATTTTCTTCTAGCCATTTCTTTGCTTTTTTACAAGTAGAACATTTTGGATATTCTATAAAAATATTTTTCATAATACATTCCTCCTATTTTGTGAATTTTCTAAATTTTTTAAAACAATTATAATTTATTTTTCTATGTTATATTCCCATAAACTTAATTTACCTTTTGCTTCTAACGGTTCTTTGAATACTTCTACATCTTCTAATTGCCACCCATAGTTTTCTTTAAAAGAGCTATCTGTATAAATATCTTTATTCTCTTTTAATAACATCTCTTTAAATCCTGGTGAAATTTTTACACAATCTACTAATCTAACTTTTCCTAATATCTTACCTATTGGCATATTTTCTGGTATATATTTAGCTAATCTTTTCATAGCTTCTTTATCTATTCCTTTTCCTGCATGTATTAACAATTCTCCTCTATATTTTGTTTGCCAACTTCTAAATTCAAACCTTTTATCCTTTTGCATTATCAAAGTTGCCCATGGTTGTTTTATGGTTAATACTTTCATATTTTCTTTCTCCCATATTTTCTTTACAAAATTATTTTATTCTTACTATTTTTGACTATATAATTCCATGAAATTAGACGATTCTGGATATCCTATGTCATTTTGTCTTCTATTTCTGCATAAGTTAAACTTTGGGCGTCAATTTTTAATTCTTGCATTTTCTATTTCCTCCATTTTTTATAATTATACCATAATGTATGGATTATTAAAATAGAATTTCGTTAAAGATTGTCTAGATAACTCTAGCTTTAATTGCAGCAAGTGTGGCAATTTCCTTTAAAATATATCAAGAATACCTGCTTGATATCTATTCAATGCTTTTTATTTTTGCTGCTATGGAAGGAGAAGGCTTTTTTGGTATAGCTTCGGGTTATGAGTAAAGCTCGTAAAGTATTGGTAAATCTGGTTTTGAAGTGTGTTTATTGGTATATTTGGTGTGCCCAATTTTTTTACTTTGTAAATTTATGTGATTTTGAGTTAATTTTTGTGGGTTGTGTGCCCATTTTGAGCCCAATTTACTTAGACTGTTAAAAGTTGTTTTCTACAGTCTAAGTATGCAAAATTTTTGAAAAAATTTTGTAATTCATTTAGATTTATGGAGGTTTTGATTATGAATAGAAAATGTTTTTGTTGTTTTAATAATATGAATTCAAATGATAAGGATGATGAATTATTAAAAGATTGGATAGA
>CALYAE010000010.1 GCA_944393435.1 uncultured Clostridia bacterium | reverse complement strand
GAAGAGATGAGATTGTAAAAGCAGTGCAAAAGATAGCAAAACAGGTAAAAGAAGATAAATTATCTATAACAGATATTAATGAAGATGTAGTTTCTAATAATCTTTATACAGCAGGACAGCCAGAGCCGGATTTATTAATTCGTCCAGGAGGAGAACAAAGAATTAGTAATTATCTTTTATGGCAGCTTGCTTATACAGAATTTTTATTTATTCCAAAATATTGGCCAGATTTTTCAAAAGAAGATTTAGATGAAGCAATTCAAGTTTTCGAGAATAGAAATCGTAAATTTGGAGGAAAATAAGAAAGGAAGCAAAAAGATGAATATGACAAGAGTACTATCGGGTTTGATTTTATTTCCTATTGTAGCTATTGTATTAATTTTTGCAAATAAATATATAGTAGATATTGCAATAGCTGTGATTGCCCTTATGAGTTTGCATGAATTTTATAAAGCATTTCGTACAGGGAAAAAAGCAAATCCAGTTGATTGGCTAGGCTATGTGGCTGCAATCTTAGTTTGTTTAATCCATGTAGTCCCAATAGAATTGATTTTAAAGACAATTGGTGCCTTACTTCCTATTTCTATTCTAATATTATTTTTACATAGCATTTTTAGCAACCTAAAAATCAATATTACAGATATTGCAGTTACTTTTTTTGGAATCTGTTATATTGTTATCTTTCTAACTTTTATTTCTGTCATACGTGAAGATTTAGAAAATGGTAGACTTTTAATTTGGTATGTATTTTTTACAGCATGGGGAACTGATATTTTTGCCTATATAATAGGAAAAAATTTTGGTAAACATCATTTTACACAAATTAGTCCTCATAAAACAATAGAAGGATGCATTGGTGGAGTTATAGGTGCTTTACTTTTAACAATTGTTTATACAGTAGTATGTCAGTTTGTTTTCCATGTTTCCTACAACTACTGGATAGTGATAGGAATTACTATTTTACTAAGTATTTTAAGTCAGATTGGTGATTTGGCAGCTTCTAGTGTAAAAAGATATACAGGAATTAAAGATTTTAGTAATTTAATTCCTGGACATGGTGGCATGCTAGATAGAATTGATAGTATTGTGTTTATTGCACCATTTGCTTACTTTTTATTTATGTTGTTATAAAACAATAGGACTAAAAACTTAAAGGAGAATCGAAATTGATTTCATTTTTCATCGCAGTGATTAAAATAGTTTTTATATTAGGTTTCCTAGTGTTAATTCACGAAGGAGGTCATTTTCTAGTTGCTAAACTATGTAAGATTAAAGTAAATGAGTTTGCAATTGGTTTTGGTCCAACCATCTGGAAAAAACAAGGGAAACAAACAAAATATGCTTTAAGACTTATCCCACTTGGTGGATTTGTTAGCATGGAAGGAGAAGAAGAACATTCTGATAAAGAAGGTTCATTTAGTAAAGCAAGCATTCCCAAAAGAATAGCAGTAGTAGCAGCAGGAGGTTTAGTAAATATTGCATTTGCTATCATTATCTATTTTATTTTAATGAGTAGTATTGGAAATAATGTTTCAAATTATGTCGATAGTATCATTCCTAATACAAATGCTGAAGTAGTGAGATTAAAGCCAAATGACAAAATTTTAAAGGTCAATGGAAAAACGATATTTTATAAAGCTGATTTGGATAAGGCAATGGAACAAAGTAACGGAGAAGAACTAGAGGTCGTTATCGAGAGGGATGGACAAGAGCAAACAATTTACGTAGAGCCAATGACAGAGCAATATAATTATACTGGAATTGCTATTTCAGGAACTGGAGAAATAGCTACAAAAATAGTAGCCATTTATCCTAATAGTCCAGCAGCGATGCAAGGATTAGAAGCAAATGATATTATTTTATCTGTAAATGGAGTAGAAATAAAAGAAGATGCTACTACTACTACTACTACTACACAGCTGGTAAATGAAATTAATCGTAATATTGGGCAAAATCTTAACTTTATGATACAGAGAAATGGAGAAACAATAGCAGTAGAAGTAACTCCAGAAGTTAGGGAAAATTACTATATGGGAGTCTACTTAAAAGTAGCAGAAAATAACTTAGGAAATAATTTATATTATGCTTTTTTTGAAACAGGAGAATTTGCATTTTCTATTGTAGATAATCTAAAAATGTTATTTACAGGTGGCGTATCCATTGACCAAATGATGGGACCTGTTGGAATTGGAGAAGTAGTATCCCAAACAAATGGTATAGCAGATTTTGTTTATATTTTAGCTTTGATTTCTATTTCCCTTGGATTTACCAACCTTTTACCATTTCCACCATTGGATGGGGGAAAAATTGTTATCTTACTCATTGAAGCAATTAGAAGAAAGCCAATGAAACAACAAACGGAGATTGCAATCCAAATGGTAGGTTTTATGGTTTTGATTGGACTATCAATTTTGGTGACTTATAATGATATATTAAGAATTTTTTAGAGAAAATTAATAACTAAAAATAAGCGATGCTTTAAAATAGATAAAACAGATAGAGGAGTACAAAATGGAAGAAAAAGAACTAAAAACAGTAAAACAAGTATTTAGAGATTATGATTCCAATAGCTTTGCTTTAAGTGAAGCTAGAGTAGTATGTGTTAATATTTATAAAAAAACAAATACACTAGAAATTAAATTAAAAGTTACTTCTACTATTTTAGTCAAAGACTTAACTGATTTCGAAAAATATTTAAATAAAAGGTTTGGTTTTCAACAAATTGATATCAAAATTGATACTGATCAAACCGTAGAATATGATATAGATAAAAAGATAGAATCAGAGTGGAAAGAAATTGTGGAATATATGGCATACAAACATCCACTTACAAAAGCATTATTAAAAAATAGTAAAATTGTAATACAAGAGAATAAGATAGCCGTAAACTTAGCTATGAAAGGAAAACAAGTATTAGAGGCAAGAGGATTTGATAAAATATTAGCAAATAAGCTGCAAGATTTATATCATAAAAATTATGTAGTTACTTATCAAGAAGAAATTACACAAGAAATGTTAGAACAATATAAAGAGCATGCAAAAGAATTAGAAAGACAAGCTATTTTGTTAGCTCAAAAAGAAGCGCAAGAACATGCTTTAGAAAATACGGATCAACAAAACTCTTCTAAAGTGGTAAAGACGAAGCAAACGCAGGAAAAAAGTGCTAGTGCAGAAGTTGTGATGCCAGCACCACCACCGGAAGAGCCAAAAGAAGAAACTCCACTTATTTATGGTAGAAGTTTAAAAATAAAAGAAGAATTATCCAAAGTAATTGATTTATCAGTAGATAGTGGAAAAGTTTTATTAGATGGTGAAATTCTAAATACGGATTCTCGAGAATTAAAATCAGGTAAATTCTTAGTAACATTTGATTTATATGATGGTTCTAGTACCATTACTTGTAAAGTATTTGTGGAAGCAGATAAACATGACGAAGTAATAAAAAGGTTAAAAAATGCAAAAGGAGTAAAAGTTAATGGAAGTGCACAATTTGACCCATTTGCCAAGGAATTAGGTGTCATTGCCAATACGATTATTGAATCAACAGGGTTAAAAAAGGAAACTAGAAAAGATGAAGCAAAGGTAAAAAGAGTTGAACTTCATTTGCATACTCAAATGAGTCAAATGGATGGCATGACCTCAGCAAAAGATTTATTAAAACGTGCTGTAAAATGGGGAATGAAATCAATTGCTATTACTGACCATGGAGTTGTACAAGCATTTCCAGATGCTCATAAATATTTAGAAAAGGATCATCCAGATTTAAAAGTTATTTATGGAGTAGAAGCATATTTGGCACCTGATAAAACACCATCTGTCTCTTTTTCAAAAGGACAAAACCTAGAAGATACTACTTATTGTGTTCTTGACTTAGAAACTACTGGTTTTTCGTTTAGAACTGAAAAGATTACAGAAATCGGAATTATGAAAGTAAGAAACTATGAAGTAATAAAGGAATTTAGTACTTTTGTAAACCCAGAAAAACCAATTCCTCAAAGAGTTGTAGAAGTTACCAACATAACAGATGAAATGGTAAAAGATGCGCCAACAATTGAGGAGGTACTTCCAAAGGTATTAGATTTTATAGGAGACAGTGTTTTAGTTGCTCACAATGCTGATTTTGATATAGGTTTTTTAAAACATAATGCAGCTGAAATGGGCTTAAAGCTAGGAAATACATACATTGACACCCTTCGACTAGCCAAAGACTTATTTCCAGATTTCAAAAAATATAAATTAGGATTAATTGCAGAAAAATTAGGAATTAAAGTGGAAGTAGCACATAGAGCTTTAGATGATGTAGATACAACTGTTAAAGTGTTTCATATTATGCTGAATTTGCTTAAGGAAAAAGGAGTTGTTACTCTAGATGATATAGAAGAAAAGATAGGAGGAAATAGTGATTACAAATCTCTACCAACTTATCATGCTATTATTCTAGCAAAAGATTATGTAGGACTTAAAAACTTATATAAGCTAATTTCTTTTTCCCATCTAGACTATTTTTATAAAAAGCCACGCATTCTAAAATCAATTTACAAAAAATATTCAGAAGGATTAATTTTAGGAAGCGCTTGTGAGGCAGGAGAACTTTATAGAGCTATTATAGCAGGAAAGACAGACGAAGAATTAGAAGAGATTGCAAGTGATTATGATTATTTAGAAATTCAGCCAATTGGCAATAATATGTTTATGGTGAGAAATGAAACTGTAAAATCAGTAGAAGATCTGCAAGATATTAACCGTAAAATAGTTGCCCTTGGAGAAAAATTACAAAAGCCAGTTGTGGCTACTTGTGATGTCCATTTTATGGATCCACAAGATGAAATTTATCGTAGAATTTTAATGGCTGGACAAGGCTATACAGATAGCGATGAACAAGCACCTTTATATTTACGCACCACAGAGGAAATGTTAAAAGAATTTGAATATTTAGGTGAAGAAAAAGCCTATGAAGTTGTTGTAACCAATACTAATAAAATTGCAGACATGTGCGAAAAAATTAGTCCAATTTCTCCTGAAAAATGTCCACCACATATTGAAGGATGCGAAGAAGACATTAGAAGAATTGCTTATGATAAAGCACATGAATTATATGGTGATCCACTTCCAGAGATTGTACAAACAAGATTAGAAAAAGAGCTAAATTCCATCATCACCAATGGTTTCTCAGTAATGTATATTATTGCTCAAAAATTAGTATGGAAATCTAACGAGGATGGATATATTGTAGGTTCTAGAGGCTCTGTTGGTTCCTCTTTTGCAGCATATTTAACAGGAATTACAGAAGTAAATTCTCTTCAACCACATTATAGATGTCCAAATTGTAAATATTCAGATTTTACAGATTATGGCTTCAAAAATGGATTTGATTTACCTGATAAAGAATGTCCAAAATGTGGTCACATGCTTACTAAAGATGGCATGGACATTCCTTTTGAAACATTTTTAGGATTTGATGGTGATAAAGAGCCTGATATTGACTTAAACTTCTCAGGAGAATATCAAGCAAAAGCACACCGTTATACAGAAGTAATTTTTGGAAAAGGGACTACTTTTAAAGCAGGAACAGTAGGTACAGTAGCAGATAAAACAGCCTATGGCTATGTGAAAAAATATTATGAAGAAAGAGGCATCCCTGTTAGCAATGCAGAAATTGTAAGATTATCTCAAGGTTGTACAGGAATTAAAAGAACTACTGGTCAACATCCAGGTGGTATCATTGTAGTACCAAAAGGAAGAGAAATTTATGAATTTACACCAGTTCAACATCCAGCAGATGATCCAAATTCAGATATTGTTACTACTCACTTTGATTACCACTCTATTGATCAAAACTTATTAAAATTAGATATTCTAGGACATGATGATCCTACTATGATTAGAATGCTATTTGATATTACAGGAATTGACCCAACAAAAGTACCATTAGATGATAAAGAAACAATGTCAATTTTTAGCTCCACAAAGGCTTTAGGAGTAACTCCAGAACAAATTAAAACAGATGTAGGAAGCTATGGAATTCCTGAATTTGGAACAAAGTTTGTAAGAGGAATGTTAGTAGATACTAGACCAACAACTTTTGAGGAACTTTTGAGAATTTCTGGTCTATCACACGGTACAGATGTATGGTTAGGAAATGCTCAAACCTTAATAGAAGAAGGAACGATTACCTTAAGTGAAGCAATTTGTACTAGAGATGACATTATGATTTATTTAATTAAACAAGGTTTACCACCTAAGCCTGCATTTAAAATTATGGAATGTGTACGTAAAGGAAAAGCAACTAAAGATCCGGAAAAATGGGCAGAATATACTGAACTTATGAGAAAGCACAATGTACCAGAATGGTATATTGAATCTTGTAAAAAAATTAAGTACATGTTTCCAAAAGCTCACGCAGCAGCTTATGTGACAAATGCTTTTCGTATTGCGTGGTTTAAAGTTCATAAACCAGCAGCTTACTATACGGCTTATTTTACCATTAGAGCAGATGAATTTGATAGTGATGTAATGTGCTATGGAGTAGAAAAAGTAAAAAATAAAATGAAAGAAATTGAACTACAAGGCAATAGTGCTAGTACGAAAGACAAAAATATGTATGCTATTTTAGAATTAGTTTTAGAAATGTATGAAAGAGGAATTAAATTTCTTCCAATTGACTTATATGCCTCTCATGCAACAAAGTTTAAAATGGAATCAGAAACAGAAATTAGACCACCATTAAATAGTATTCCTGGACTTGGAACAGTTGCAGCTGAAGGAATTGATGCTGCTAAAAAAGATGGAAAGTTTATGTCAATTGATGATATGAAAATTCGTTCCAAAATTGGGAAATCTGTAATTGAGTTATTAGAAAAGGTTGGTTGTTTAAAGGGAATGAGCCAAAGTAATCAAATGAGTTTGTTTGGTTAAAAAGAAGAAAGGAACAAAACTATGACAATACAAGAATTATTTAGTATACAAAATATTATCATCTATCTTATCATCATCAATTTAGTAGCATTCTTTATGATGTGGTTAGACAAAAGAAAAGCTAAAAAGGGAAAATGGAGAATTCCGGAAAATACCCTTTTAATTCCTGTATTATTAGGTGGAGGAATAGGAGGAATTGTTGGTATGTATGTTTTCAGACACAAGACACAAAAAGCAAAATTTATAATTGGTTTTCCTGCTATTTTAATTTGCGAAATTTTATTAGTTTTAATATTTGTTTTATAAGATGACAGATTTTCCTAAAAAATGTAAAAAGAAACAAGACTATTTTGTCAAACAAAAATAAGAAGTAGTTTTCATAAAATCATAACTCATAATTTGCAAAAGTTATCCACAAAAATAATGCCCGATTATGAGTTATTCACAGAGTTATCCACAGTTTCCACAACCCTGTGGATAATATTTTTTGTAAACTGAATGTAATATTTATGTAATATATTTGCCATTTTGTAATAGCAATGTAATATTTCTGTAATATAACGAACAAAATATTGCATAAAATGACAAAAAACTAGAAAATACGTGAAAAAATTACTTGACATCGCCAAACTAACGTTTTATAATGTTATTGTTTGTATTCGTAAGATTGAAAAGAAATTAGGGGGAAAATAATGCAAGATAGTATTATCATAAAAGGTGCAAAAGAACATAATTTAAAAGATATTAATTTAGAAATAACAAGAGATAAATTAGTTGTTATTACTGGACTTTCTGGTTCTGGTAAGTCTTCTTTGGCATTTGATACGTTATACGCAGAAGGACAAAGAAGATATGTAGAGAGTTTGTCTTCTTATGCAAGGCAATTTTTGGGATTGATGGAAAAACCAGAGGTAGAATCTATTGATGGGCTTTCACCAGCAATCTCTATTGATCAAAAAACAACATCTCGAAACCCACGTTCTACGGTGGGAACTGTTACTGAAATCTATGATTATATTCGTCTACTTTATGCACGAATTGGGGTGCCATATTGTCCAAATTGTGGCAAAAAAATAGAAAAGCAAACTATCGATCAGATTATTGATCAAGTAATGAGTTTAGAAGAAGGAACTAGGATTCAAGTACTAGCTCCTGTTGTTCGTGGAAGAAAAGGAGAATATACAAAATTATTACAGGATTTTCAAAAAGAAGGGTTTGTCCGTGTAAGAATTGATGGAGAAACTTATGAACTAACAGACGATATTCAGATTGATAGAAAGAAAAAACATAATATTGATTTGGTTGTAGATAGATTAGTGGTAAATGGTGACATTAGAACAAGATTAACAGAATCTGTTGAAATAGCCCTAAAATATGCCAACAATTTAGTTACTATTGATATCCCAGGGGAAAAAGAGGTCTTATTTAGTCAAAATTATGCTTGCCCTGATTGTAATATTAGTATTGAAGAATTAACTCCAAGAATGTTTTCGTTTAATAATCCATTTGGTGCTTGTCCAACTTGTACAGGTATTGGTTATTTGATGAAAATGGACGAAGATTTAATTGTGCCAGATAAAACTAAAACTCTTTATGATGGAATTAAGGCTTTTGGTGCAAGTACGATGAAAAAGGGTGATACTATGGCTAGAATGTATTTTGAGAGTATCGCCAGACACTATGGAGTTGAGATTGCTAATGTTCCAATCAAGGATTTACCAAGATGGTTTTTAGAAAAAATTCTTTATGGTACAGGGGATGAAGTAATTGATTTTGAATACACCTCTTACAGTGGAACCAGAAAATTTTCTACTCCTTTTGAAGGAGTTTTACCTACCTTAGATAGAAGATATAATGAAACAAAATCACAAGGTATGCGTGATTTTTATGAAATGTATATGAGTGAGAGTGCTTGTCAAACTTGTCATGGAGCAAGACTTAAAAAAGAAAGTTTATCTGTGAAAATCGGAGAAAAAAATATTAATGAATTAACAGATATGTCAATTGACAAAATTAAAGATTTTTTAAATTCTCTACAATTAAATAACAAAGATAAAATGATTGCAGATCAAATCCTAAAAGAATTAAACAAACGTTTACAATTTTTAATTGATGTTGGCCTTGAATATTTGACATTATCTAGAAGTGCCGGAAGTTTATCAGGAGGAGAAGCACAACGTATTCGTTTAGCCACTCAAATTGGTTCTGGACTAACAGGAGTATTATATATTTTAGATGAGCCAAGTATTGGTCTTCATCAAAGAGATAATGATAAGTTGCTTGCAACGTTAAGAAAATTAAGAGATTTAGGAAATACTGTTTTAGTTGTAGAACATGATGAAGATACCATGTATGCAGCTGATCAAATTATCGATATTGGACCTCGGGCCTGGTATTCATGGAGGAAAAGTAATTGCTCAAGGTACTGCTGAAGAGATTAAACAGATACCAGAATCTATTACAGGACAATATTTAAGTGGTAAAAAGCAAATTGCTGTTCCGAAAAAAAGAAGAAAATCAAATGGAAAGGCAATTGAAGTAAAAGGAGCTAGTGAGCATAACTTAAAAAATATCAATGTTAAATTTCCATTAGGTCAATTCATTTGTGTAACAGGGGTATCTGGTTCTGGTAAAAGTACTTTGGTAAATGATATCTTATATAAAACAATAGCAAAAGAATTATATGGTTCTAATGAAAAGCCCGGAAAATGCAAAGAAATTAAAGGAATTGAAAATATTGATAAAATTATTAATATTGATCAATCACCAATTGGAAGGACACCTCGTTCTAATCCAGCAACTTATACTGGTGTATTTGATATGATACGCGATATTTTTGCAGCAACTTCTGAAGCTAAAATGCGTGGCTATGACAAAGGAAGGTTTAGTTTTAATGTAACAGGTGGTAGGTGTGAGGCTTGCAGCGGTGATGGAGTTCTTAAAATTGAAATGCACTTTTTACCAGATATCTATGTTCCTTGTGAGGTTTGTAAAGGAAAACGTTATAATAGAGAAACATTAGAAGTAAAATATAAAGGTAAGACAATTGCAGATGTATTAGATATGACAGTAGAAGAAGCCTTGGAATTTTTCAAAAATGTACCAAGAATTAAAAATAAAATTAAAACTTTATTTGATGTGGGACTTGGCTATATTAAACTTGGACAACCTTCTACTACACTATCAGGAGGAGAGGCACAGCGTGTAAAACTAGCAACAGAACTTTCTAAAAAAGCCACAGGAAAAACTTTATACATTTTAGATGAACCAACTACTGGTCTTCATATTGCAGATGTTCATAAGTTAGTAGATATTTTGCAAAGATTAGTAGATACGGGAAATAGTATCATCGTAATTGAGCATAATTTAGATTTAATTAAAACTGCTGATTATATTATTGATTTAGGTCCAGAAGGTGGTGAAAAGGGCGGTCAAATCATAGCAGTAGGTTCTCCAGAACAAATTGTGAAAAACGAACAAAGTTATACAGGAAAGTTTTTACAGAAATATCTTTTAAAATAAAGTATCTAAAATATTAAGAGGTACAAAACTAAATGGGCACTCAAAAGGAAAACAAAAGTAAAGAAAAAACAAAAAGAAAAGGAATAAAGTTTAAAACTTTATATCTATAATTCAGAAAAAGCGAATGCCCACTTAATTTTGTACCTCTTAATATTTTTTAAAAGCCAAAACTATTTGCAGTTATTGTTATTATTTCTTTCACTCTTATTATTTTTGTTATTATTCTTGTTGTTATTTTTATTATTTTGCTTATTTTGATTTTCTGACATACTTTCAAGCACCTCCATTTCTTAATCTATTAGTATTATGAACAAAATTTAAAAAAATATTCAAAAATTTGAAAAAGTGTAGTATAATATGAAAATAAATAAAAACCCTATTAGAAAGAGGAAAAATGATGAAACATATTGTAATTGGAATTGAAGGCTATGTGGGCGCTGGCAAATCAGCTATTTGCAATGAACTTGTAAAGAAAATCCCAAATTCTATTTTATTAGAAGGTGGAAATTTATATAGAGCGATTGTTTATGGTTTAATGCATTCAGGAGTCAGTTTAGAAACTTTAAAGCAAGATACCACGCACTTGGACAGCAAAGAAATTATGGAAAAACTAAAAATTGAAATTGCAATAGAAAATAGAGTTACAGTTTTCTATATCAATAAAAAAAAGATAGAAGAAAAAGATTTACAATCAGAAGAAGCATCAATGGCAGTATCTGAAATAGGAACCAATGCTAATAATGAAAAATTATATCTTTTTGGAAGACAATTAATTGATGAATTTAAAAAGAATTTTAATGTGATTGTTTCAGGTAGAGCATTAATGGAAATTTATCCAAACCTAGATTATCATTTTCTAATTACAGCGTCTTTAGACGAACGTATTCGTAGAAAAAGCATAAAATATAACCAAGAGATAGATTTAGAAAAGCTAAAAAAACATATTCAAAAAAGAGATAGCCTGCAAGAAAAAGCAGGATACTATAAACTTCATGATAAAACGATTTTAATAGATGTTACCAATTGTAAAACAGTAGAAGAATCTACAAATGAAGTATTAAAATATTTAAAATAAAATTATTAAGGAGTGTCCCTTTTGGCAAAATTTTTACCAAAAAGGAACGTCCCTATGGTAAATAAGGAGGGAAATGTTTTGGAATATCGAAATCAAAAATTGGAAGAATTTGAGAAGTACATAAAAGGAAAAAAAGTTGCAGTAATTGGATTAGGAGTTAGTAATATTCCGCTGATTGACTACTTTTATCATTTAGGAGCAAAAGTATCTTTTTTTGATAAAAGAGCGATTGAAAAACTAGATGCAGGTATTGTAGAAAAAATAAAACAATATGGCTTCAATTTATTTACAGGGGAGGATAATCTAAGCCATTTACAAGGTTTTTCTGTTATTTTCCGTTCTCCAAGTTGTAGGCCAGATACTCCTGAAATTGTTGCAGAAGTACAAAAAGGTGCAGTTTTAACTTCTGAAATTGAGATGTTAATGCAGACTTGTCCAGGAACAGTAATTGGCATTACTGGTAGTGATGGAAAAACAACTACTACCAATTTAATTTATGAAATTTTAAAAGAAAAGGGATATCATTGTTATTTAGGTGGAAATTTAGGAACTCCATTATTTACAAAAGTAAGTCAAATGAGACCAGAAGATATGGTTGTTTTAGAACTCAGCAGTTTTCAATTAATGGATATGCAAGTTAGTCCTCATATTGCTGTTATTACCAATATTTCACCTAATCATTTGGATATTCATAAATCTTATGATGAATATATAGAAGCTAAGAAGAATTTGTTTCTATATCAAAAGGAAGATGACATTTTAGTAATTAATTATGATAATGAAATTACAAGAGATTTTAAAAAAGAGGCTAAGGGAAAGGTCATTTATTTTAGTAAGAGTGCTAAAATAGATGATGGTATTATTTATGATAATGGCATGATTAAATCTTGCAAAGATAAAGTAAGAAGACATATCTTAAACACAAAAGATGTACTTTTAAGAGGTGTTCATAATTACGAAAATATATGTACAGCGATTGCAGCTACTTCTAGTTTAGTGGAACCTGAAATACAAGCAAGAGCAGTTAAGAAGTTTCAAGGAGTAGAGCATCGTTTAGAATTTATTAGACAAATAGATGGAGTAAAATGGTATAATGATTCTATTGGTAGTTCACCAAGTAGAACAATTGCAGGGCTTTATGCTTTTGAAGAAAAAATTGTATTAATTGCAGGAGGATATGATAAACACTTAGACTATACACCTATTGCTAAGCCTATTGTAGAAAATGTAAGCAAATTAATTTTATTAGGAGCTACCGCGCCAAAAATAGAAGAAGCAGTGAAAGAAGAGTTAAAAAGGCAAAATAAAGAATTACCAATTTACCACTGTACAACTTTAAAAGAAACAGTAGAAAAAGCAAAAGAAGTAGCAAATTCTTCTGAAATCGTTCTTTTTTCTCCAGCTAGTGCAAGTTTTGATATGTTTAAGAATTTTGAAGATAGAGGAAATCAGTTTAAAGCACTCGTAAATACTTTATAAAATAAGAAAAAATAGTATCAGATTTAAAAAAAGATTCACTAATTTTTAGAATAACACATATGATACAGTAGATTAAAAAGGGAGGTATCATATGGAATATCAAAACTATGAAGATTATATGAGATCTGTATTAGGTTATCCAATTAATAGTCCTAATATCTATGAACCATATAATTATAGAAATAGTCAAAATTATGCAGATACATATTATGAAAATGAATCTGCATCTGGATTATCAGAAGAAGAAATAAGAGATCTCTATCCGGAAATTTATCATTTAGTCTATCCAATGGTATGTAAAGTTTGTGAGACAAATTCACAGCCACTAACTAGAGAATTGGTAGATAAAATGACAGATGAAGTATATTATGCCATAGAGGATAAAGATACAATTGTTAATGTTAGGATTGATACTAAAAAAGAAGAAGCTGTTAAAACAAAAAGGACTACGGAAAAAGAAGAAAATAGAGAAATTTCTCCAAAAAGAGAGACAAGACAATCCAACTTTACTTTAAGAGATTTAATTAAAATTTTAATTTTGAATCAACTTTTAGGAAGAAATAGGCCACCATTTAGACCAAGACCACCAAGACCTCCTATGCCACCTCGTCCGCCATTTCCAGGACCTGGAAGGCCAGGAATGCCGCCTCCATCAAGGCCACCATTTCCAGGAGGACCAATACGTTGATTAAAAATTTTGAAAATTAAAAAAAATTGGAAGATATGCAAAAATAACATGCATATCTTTTTATTTTTGGTTTAGAATAATAAAGAAAACTTTTGAAAATAAATTAAAAAAGAGGGATGAATGAGAAAATCCATAAAATAAAAGAAAAAATTTTTTTCAAAGTTGGAAAGGTAGGTTAAGATTATGAAAGTAAAAGATTGTATGTGTCATGAAGTATGCTTTGTAACACCTAATAACACAATACAAGATTGTGCAAATATTATGAAAGATGAACATGTTGGTTGTATTCCGGTTTGTGATAATTCAAAAAACGTAGTAGGATTGGTAACAGATCGTGATATCATTTTAAGAGGAATTGCATGTAATAAAGATGCAAAAACTACCCCTGTAAGTGAAATTATGACTTGCAAAGTTCATTGTTGTAGTCCAGATGCTGATGTAACAGAAGCAGAACGCTTAATGTCACAAAACCAAGTAAAAAGGATTCCTGTTGTTGAAAATAATAAAATTGTGGGTATTTTGACATTAGGAGATTTAGCTACTAATGAACAAGTAAACAATCAAGGTGTAAATGATACTTTAAACAATATTTGTTCTTGTGACGATAAAAATGCTGAATAATCTTTAATATTAGCAATAAAATATAAAATCTAAGCATTTTATATTTTATTGCTAGATTCATTTGACATCTAAAGAAAAAATAGCTATAATTTTTGCATAAACTGTAAAGGAGAAGGTTACATATATGGTTATTGATATGAATTACTGGGGAAAAGTAATAAAAAATGTTATAGTACTTGCTTTATCTGTTTTAGGTGTATTTTTAGGCTTTAAACTAGCAGTATTTTATATGCCATTTTTAATTGCTTTTATTATTTCTTTGCTATTAGAGCCATGCATTCGTTTTATTATGAAAAAACTGAAATTAAGAAGAAAAACTAGTTCTATTATTGTATTTATGGTTGCTATCATTATTATTGTAGGATTGCTGGTATGGCTTGGAATTACCTTAGTTTCAGAAGCATCTAATTTACTAACCAGTTTGAATGAATACATTGAAAAAGGTTCTGTTTTGGTTCAAGATATTATTTCTAAAATAGATTTTGAAAGATGGCAGATTCCAGATAATATTATGAATACCATTCAAAGTTCAGCGATGGAATTTTTAGGAACCTTGTCAGAATGGGCTAAAAATGCATTAACTGGTGCTATTAATTTTTTAACCTCAGTACCAACAATTGGAGTTTATGCTGTTATTACTTTACTATCTTTATACTTTATGTGTGTAGATAAAGTCTATATGATAGATCAATTAGAACATCATTTGCCAGAAATTTGGGTAAAGAAGATGGGAGTTCACTTAAAAGAGTTAGTCAAAACATTAGGCGGTTATTTAAAAGCAGAGGTTACGTTGGTTTTTATTTCTTTTTTAATTTGCTTAGTAGGGCTATACATTTTACATTTTACAGGTTTTTCTATTGCATATCCATTATTAATGGCATTAATCATCGCCTTTGTGGATTTGCTTCCTATTTTTGGGGCAGGCACTTTTATGATTCCTTGGGCAATCATTTCTGCTTGCACAGGTGATTTTTCGCTAGCAATTGCGATTCTAGTTTTATGGGCAGTGATTTCAATTGTAAGACAATTTTTAGAACCAAGAATCGTAAGTGGAAATATAGGAATTCATCCGATTTTTACATTAATTGCAATGTATACAGGTTTTAAGTTTATCGGAGTCCTTGGCATGTTTTTAGGACCAATTATTCTAATTATTTTAAAAAATATTTTTTCCACTTTTATCGATAAAGGGGTATTCAAATCTATTTTTGAAAGATAATTGACATAAGTAAAATTCATACATTATAATAAATGTATGAATTTTTTTTAGGAGGTGATGTATTTGAGAAAAAAGAAAAATACATTAAGCGATTTTTTAAGACAAATCTATAATTTCCAAGAAGTAAAAGATGTAAAAGAGGCTTTTATCAGTTATCCGGCTGAGGAAGAATGGCATCAAGGAAAAATAGAAAATGTTATGGCAGAAGACTCAGAAGAATATAGTGTTTATGAAATTGGAGATATTGTATTTGTTAGTAATTATGAATATGAAAATAAAACAAAGGGAAGTAACCATCTATTTGTGATTATTGATAAAAATAATATGGCTGTTCCCATTCAAAACATAGGCATGCTTATCTCTTCTAAAGTAGAAAAAGCAAAATATGAAGCCAATCAATTACTTACCAAAAGTAAAAAAAATGGTCTTAAAAAAGATAGCATCGTAAAAACAGATGTCGTATATAAAATTTTAAATTCTCAAATTTTATTCCAAGTAGGAAGTATTGATCAAGATACTGTAAAACTTTATAAAGATAGTTATAATCTTCTTAGAGCACCGTTGAGGTAGGCACAAATGACTCGTCTGGTGGATATACATATTCTTCTTCTGGCTTTTCAATTCTTTTTATAGTTTCAATTTGAATAATTGGCATTTCTCCATGATAATTTCCA
>CALYAE010000009.1 GCA_944393435.1 uncultured Clostridia bacterium | reverse complement strand
AAAAAAATAAACAAACATAAAAAAAATCAAAAACAATAAAAACAATAATTAAAACATTAAAGATAAAAAAATCTAAAGGCCTTGTCGCTGTAATTTTGCTATCTAATTACCTTAAAGAACCTGCTGCTGCATTTCTAGCATTAGCAAATTGTTCTTGCTCTTCTATTAGTCTTTCTTCATTCATTTTATCAAAATCTTTTTTCCCAATAAATACTTCTCCACGCACGGTTATAGTGATTGGTTCTTTTAATTCCTTTGGAACATTTTTGATGGTTGCAATGTTTTTGGTTACATCCTCTCCTACTGTTCCATTTCCACGAGTTGCCCCTCTAACATATTTTCCACTTTTATATTCTAAGCTAGAAGATAAACCATCAATCTTAGTTTCTACTACATATTCTAATGGTCTTCCATATTTTTGAGCTTCTTTTTGCATTCTTTCATCAAATTCTTCTACTTCTTCAAATGAAAAAACATCTTGAAGGCTTTGAAGAGGTACTTCATGAGTTACTTTTTCAAAGCCTTTTTTTATACTAGAACCTACTTTTTGTGTTGGTGAATCTTTCGTAATTAATTCTGGATATTCTTTTTCAATTTGTTTTAATTCCCTCATTAGCATATCATATTCATAATCACTAACAACTTGCTCATCATCAAAATATTTTTGTGTATAATATTGTAACAAAGGTCTTAACTCTTCTGCCCTTTTTTTTGCTTGTTCTAAGTCCATGTTTTTTATCTCCTTACATTGAATCTTTAAATACGTCCTTACCACCTTTTAAATATTCCCAACCTGAGAAGATGGTAGCCACTACGCAAACACTCATCATAACAGTTACTGCTAAATTCATAAAGAAGGCATATCCTGTTAAATTTCCATTAAAAATTGCTCCAAATGGATTAGGATCTAAAAAGGCTAAAATGACTGCTATCATTTGTGTTACTGTTTTTAGTTTACCCCAAAAATTGGCTGCTATTACATTTCCATCTTTTTGCACTGCTACTAAGCGGAATCCCGATACTACAAATTCTCTTAAGATGATGATAATAGGAATCCAGGCTGGCAAATGGCCAAATTCTACCAGCATAATCATTGCTGTTACTACGACAATTTTATCTGCAATTGGGTCTAAAAATTTGCCAAAAGTAGTAATCTGATTTTTAGATCTTGCAATATTGCCATCTAATTTATCTGTAATAGCTGCAATGATAAAAATAAGGTCTATTAATAAGTAAGTAATGGGGATTCCCCATAAGTCCCCTTCTATTGAGAAAAATGGGATAATGACCATGATTGGTACTAATAAAATTCTTAAAATGGTTAATTTGTTTGCTAAGTTCATATATTTTTCCATCCTTTTTATTTACTTTTTTATATATTATATGGGTACATTATATCGAATATAGCAAAAAAAATAAATAGGAAAATGAAGTTTTTTTCATTTTCCTATTGACCTATGTTAGAGATTTAGAATGTGCCCAATTGTATAATTTTTTATAAGTTTTATATTCCTAAAGTATATGGATTATTTTCACTTCCATTTCCTCCAGTAACTTTTACAGTTGGTCGAATAGTAAAGACCGGCCTAAGACCTTTTTTAATACTATAAGAAGACACATATTCTGTATCTCTCACTTCACACAATTCTGCTGAGAAAATATCTGTATATCTTATACAAAATTCGCTACGACCGCTGTAATGGTTTATATTTCGTGAGGCTAACCAATATTCTTTATCTATTCCATCTATTTTTAATTCTATCATTTTATCCCAGTCTTTTTCATAGTTTTGATCTGTGTTCCTTAATTTGCTATTATAATTTGAAAACCAGTCTTCACTCCTGGTATAATATCCTCCTTGAGAATTTATATTACTTGGATTACTTCCTACACATCTAGCATTGCTTGCATAGGTTGAATTTTGGTATGCTGCTGCTCTTGTATTCAAAGTGCTGATAGCACTATTATAAGAATTCATTGCTCTATTAAAATCAGTTATATTATTATAACTTTCTGATGAATTATTAGTTCCATTACCCAACTCTACATCCTCTACCGTATCCATGGTAATAATTTGCACTCCATAATTTGAGCTTGCATCATATAATACTACACAGATCCTTCTTGTATTACTTTTGTCATAATAATATACATAGTCTCCTGCTTTTAATACATGATTTACGCTATCTGCACTTAATACCGTTATGCTACAACTTGCTGTTTTATTACTTCCATCTGTTGTTTTTGCTGTTATTGTTGCAATTCCTTCTGTTTTTGCCGTCACAAGTCCTGTACTGTTTACACTTGCTATGTTAGAATTACTACTACTCCATGTTACTGTCTTATTAGTGCTGTCACTTGGTGTTATATTAACTGTTAGTTGCTGGGTTTCTCCTTCGTCTAAAGTTATACTGGCTGGGTTTACTGTAATTCCTGTTATTAGCTGACTGACTGTAATTGAATCTGATATGGTTTCCCTTGCTTTCCCTGTCTTATCTACTGTTAATACATGTAAGTAATAAGTCCCTTGATTGCTTGCATTTAAATTTATACTTGCTCCATTGTTACTAAAAGTTCCTGTATATTTACTCAAATCTGCTTCTTCGGTTCCCATCTCTGCTTTCTGTGTACTATAAGCCCATTTACAATTATTTATATCAACTCCACTTTGATTATCTATATGGGTTACTATTGCTGTGATAGTTTCTCCTATATTGGCTGTTGTTGCTCCTAATTGTATGGTTGCTTCTTCTGGGATAGTTTCATCTAATATCTCTACATTCGCTGGGCTTGCTTCATTTACTCCATCATATAACCTTCCATATACCGTTTGTCCATGTATTAATCCTGTGATTTCCTGTCCACTTGTAATCTCTGTCCATTGTCCATCTACGCCTATTCTATATTCTAAGTGGTAACTTGGGTCTGTACTATTGTTTCTGATGACGATGCTTGCTGTTCCATCTCCTTGCCACTCATACTCTTCGAATTCTATTGTCCCTACTTCTAACTCTCCTGTTGTGTCACTTGTTATTTTACTTGCACTTCCTTCACTCGTTGTTACTGTTACTTTGATATCATAGATTTGATTTCCTGCTAATCCTGTTATCATACATGTAGCACTTTTACTTTCTTCTGCTAGCTTCCAGCTATTATCATCTTCTCCATCTTTTCGATATTCATACTTGTAGGTCGCTCCTTCGCTATTTGCTGTTTCTACCTCTACACTGATACTATTGGTTGTGTTGCCTGTTACATGAATTGCCTTAATTCTTGGTCCATTTGCTGTTCCTACATATCCTATGACAATATCATTTACGCTTGTCCCTTCTATAATAGATATTTGAAATACATAGCCATCTTCTGTGGTAACTAAGTAACTTCCATCTTCTTGTTCTTCTACTTGGGCTACTATGTTTTGCTCTTGGATATACTGAATATATTCTTCTAATGTTGTTTTTCCTAGTTTTTGCAAAGATACACTACTTTCTGCTACATTTAGCTCATCTAAAATTTCCCCTATTCGATGTTGTATTTTTGCATCATTTGCCGTTTTAAAAATTCCATTATCTCCTACAAGAAAATTAATGGTAATTGCGGCTAAGATTAGTAAAACCACTAGGGTCACAACCAGTGCAATTAAAGTAATTCCCTCTTCACCTTTTTTATTTAAACTTTTGTAACTCCACATTTTTTATCCCCCTTTGTTTCTTATATAAATCTTAACTTAAAACAAGTTAAAAATCAATGTCTTATCTAAAAAAAATATTGGTTAGTTTATTTTTTACTCTCCACAATTTCTACAATGTCTGCTATATAATCTCCAATCACAGGAATATTTAGGGTTACAATTTTTTGGAGTACAATTAACAAAATGGCTGTTAAAACTGTAACACCAATTCCAATTCCGATTCCTTTAGCGATTCCTGTCATCAAATTACGAAAAAATAACTTTTTGGTATTTCCTAGTAACTCAGCAAGTTCTAATACATGATTTTTGGCTAAAGTAAAATTTAATTTTTCTAAGTTTGCTAATAATAGCTTTTCCACTTTATTTTTTCGGAACATGAAAAATCCTCCACTCTTTATTAGAATGGAGGATTTTATCTTTTTTATACATGAAATTTTGAATCTTCTAAGTAGTTTGATTGGTAACTACTTCATTTTCTAGCTGTGTTTGGTCTAGCTGATTTTCTTGTTCTTCTAGCATATTTTCTAAACTTGTAATTAATTCTTGCAATCTTGCCATATCTTTTCCAGCTGTTTCCCAGTTATTATTTTGATTAGATTCTTGCAAGTTTTTATTTGCTTTAATAATCGCTTCCATTAAACCTTGGATATCATCTGTGTTTTCTACCTCAATATCTACTGCATTTTGTGATACTAAATGATTTAATGCATCTGTTAGATTATCTCCAATTGCTACTTTATTTCCTGATGCAACTACCACTTTTTTCAAAATTGGAGTAGAATTTTCTTCATTCCTATATTCTTGGTAAATTGGTTCTACATAAAGCAAACTATTATTAATTGGTATTACAATCATATTTTTTGTAATAGTGGTACCTGTTACATTTAAACTTTCAATTTCACTTGCAATTCTTTCATCTTGAGCAAGTTGAGTATCTATTTGCATTGGGCCTAATATATTACTATCTGTTGGATATCGATATAAAGTAAGTTTTGGTTCCCCATTTTCATAAGTTCCTATTAAGTAAGCTGTTAAGTTTTGTTTTTCAAATGGTGTATAAGGAAGAACTAGTCCTAACTTTGCTTGATCTTGATCCACTGTCTTAACCATTGTATAATATGGCTGAATTGGAGTTCCCGATTTTGTAAGTACTCTCCCGGTATTATGAGTTGCAACTTCCCAAATATCATCTCCACGATATAATACATCAGTTTGAATATTGTGATATCTTTCCATAATCTGTGCTTGAATCGTGTATAAAAATTCTGGATAGATAAATTGACTGCTAATGTCTTCTGGAATTGCTACATCTTTATCTACAAATAGGTCTTTATACATTTTTTGATAGGTCATAATAATTGGGTCATTTCGATCTGTAATATAATATTGAATGGTCCCATCATAAGCATCGATTAAGACTTTTACGGAATTTCGAATATAGCTAATAGATGTTTTATCTAATAAGTTTTCTCCTTCCAATGTAATTCTTTGTGAATATGGATAATAACTAGATGTTGTATAAGCATCCAATACCCAAATTAATCTTCCTTCTTGCGATACTACTAAATAAGGATTTTCATCATATAGTAGATAAGGCATTAAAGTTTTTGCTCTTTCTATAATATTACGATTCATTAAGATTTTACTATTAGCATCTACATTTCCTGAAAAAGCTAATTTTAAGTCTTGTTCTTTAATAGCTAATATCAGTCTATCCATAAAGTTTAAGCTAAGTCCTGCATTTCCTTGATAAGTGTTTTCCGCATTTTCTGCCTTCGTAGAATTTTCAATTGGATAGTCAAATTCTTTTGTTTTAGAATTATTGGTTACTACCGTATCATTAGTTTCTAGTCCAAAATAGATTCTTGGCTCTGTAATAGAAACTATATCACTTTCTTGCGGGGTAAATCCTTTTTGTAAATGTTCTAAATTACCCTTTTCATCCACGGAAGTGGCTGAGGTGACAATTACGCCATATCCATGTGTATATTCATACGTTTTATTTTGATAAGTTCCAACAGAATCTGTTATTTCCCTTGGGGAGATATATACTAAACTCTGGTTTCCATCTATCATATAGCTTGCAATTTGCGTGCTACGGTAAGTATAATAGCCTTTATTAGTTTGTAATACATTTAAATCTTTTAATACAGTATCTGGCTGTGCAATAACAATATTATCCACAACTGTATTATTTTCTTCTAATGTTTGCGCTGTAACTGTCTCATTTTCCGCTAGGTTTACTTCTTCTATATCAATTCCATAAGCTAGTTTCGTAAAATTGATATTTTCTTGAATATATTTTTGCTGATTATCAAGTTCATTTGGGTTTACAAATAATAGTTCAAATCCTACTAAAACAATTAACATAGCAATTAAATAACTAGGTACTACTGCTAAAGAAATAATAATTTTT
>CALYAE010000008.1 GCA_944393435.1 uncultured Clostridia bacterium | reverse complement strand
TTTACATAAAAAACAAACTGAAATTTCTGGTACAATTTTGGCACAATTCGTTGGGTAAAGAACCTCGAAACTCTATATAAATGGGCAAAGAACAATAAAGAAATTTCACTTGATGTTTATATGATAGAACAGCCGAAAGTGGCTTAAATACTGAAAAAATTGAGAAGGAGGAATTAAAATGTCAGGACACAGTAAATGGCACAACATTGCAGCAAAAAAAGGTAAAGCAGATGCTGCAAGAGGAACAATATTCACAAAATTAGGAAGAGAATTATTAATCGCAGTAAAACAAGGAGGTCCTGACCTGGCTGGAAACTCCAAATTAAAAGATGTTATTGCAAAATGTAAAGCAAATAACATGCCAAATGACACTATTAATAATGCAATTAAAAAAGCATCAGGTGTAGGAAACAATGAGAATTATGAAGAAATTACTTACGAAGGATATGGACCATCTGGGGTTGCAGTTATTGTTGAGGCAAGTACCAACAACAAAAATAGAACAGCAGCAGATGTGCGTCATGCATTTGATAAAGCTGGTGGAAATTTAGGAACTACTGGATGTGTATCCTATTTATTCAATAAAAAAGGGATTATTGTAATAGATAAAACAACAACAAATCTTTCAGAAGACGATATGATGATGCTTGCATTAGATAGTGGAGCAGAAGATTTTGAAGCAACAGATGAATGCTTTGAAATCACAACTTCTCCAGAAGATTTTTCAAAAGTAAGAGAAGCACTAGAAAATAATGGACTTGAATTTTTAGAGGCAGAAGTACAAATGGTACCTTCTACATATATTCAGTTAAGTGAAACGGATAGCCCAAAAATGCAAAGACTAATTGATATGTTAGATGATCTAGATGATGTTATGAATGTTTACCATAATTGGGAAGAATAAATAAAAAAATAAAAATTAAAAATAGTTCTAAAATAAAAAACATAGCATATATATTATATATGACTATGTTTTTTTATTGTAGTCAAAAAAGAAAAAAAGGAGTACAAGCTGTGGAAGAAATTTTAGATTTTTTTCCAGAAGTTTTAAAACAAAAAATAAGACAAGCAGGGATGGAAAACAAAGTAGAAGAAATTAGAATTCGAGTAGCAAAACCTGTTATTTTAAAAGGACAACAGGAAGAAAAGTTAGTTGATTATATTGTTTCCACAGATATGATTTTACAAATTTTACAAAAAATTTGTGAAAATTCTATTTATTCTTATCAAAACCAAATTTGTGAGGGGTTTCTTACCTTAAAAGGAGGCCATCGTGTAGGCATAACAGGAAATGCAGTTATGAAAGATGGGAAAGTAATTAATATCAGCTATATTAGCGGCCTTAATTTTCGTATTGCAAGACAAGTGCTTAATTGTAGCAATAAGTCCTTGCCATATATTTTAGATAACATACATAATACAATCTTTACAACTCTTATTATCTCTCCACCAGGACTTGGAAAAACCACTTTATTGAGAGATATTATTAGAAAAATTAGTAATGGTATTCCAGAAATGAATTTCAGAGGAATTACTTGTCGGGGTCGTAGATGAAAGGGGCGAAATTTCAGCGACAGATAGAGGGGTTGCCCAAAATGATTTGGGAATTCGAACTGATGTAATGGACAATATTCCTAAAGCAATCGGAATGAAAATGTTGATTCGCTCTATGAGTCCAAAGGTGATTATAGCAGATGAGATAGGAAGCAAAGAAGATATAGAAGCAATTGAATATGCTATTACTTCAGGTGTAAAAGGAATTTTTACAGCTCATGGAGCAAGTTTAGAAGAAATAAAAGAGAATCCTATTTTAAAAGAGTTAATTTTAAAAAATAAAATAGAGAAAGTGTTATTACTAGATCAAAAGCATAATGTACATTTGATTTATAAAAAAGAGGAGGAAGAAAGAAAATGTTACCTTTCAAATTATTCTTATTAGCAATGATAATAGGGGCAAGCAGTGCGATTGGAATTTTATTTTCTAAGAAATATGCTAATAGGGAAAAAGAAATTAAAGAGATGAAAAATGGTTTAAATATGTTTGCCACCAAAATTAAATTTACTTATGAACCAATACCAAATTTATTTATGGAAATTGCTAATAAAATAGGTGGAAATGTAGGAGAAATATTCCAAAGAGCAGCTACTAGAATGAAAGAACAAACAGCAGGTGATGCATGGAAAAATGCTTTAGAAGAAGTAAATCATAGCTTTACAAAAGAAGATGTCACTATTCTTCAAAATATGAGCAGACTTTTAGGACAAACTGATTTAGAAGGACAGATTAGTGAAATAGAAGTAGTAAGCCAATTTCTTACATCTCAGTTAGAAAATGCAGGGGAAGAAAGAAAAAAGAATGAAAAGATGTATCGAACATTGGGAATAGTAACAGGCCTTACAATTGCAATTATCTTAATTTAGCCATTAGGGACGTTCTTTTTTGGTAAAAATTTCACCAAAAGGGACGGACTTTAAGCTAAGGAAAAAGGGAGGATTTTTCAAATGGATATTAGTTTATTATTCAAAATTGCAGCAATTGGAATTTTAGTAGCAGTTCTTTATCAAGTGTTAGTCAGAGCAGGAAGAGAAGATCAAGCTATGATGACTACACTGGCTGGTCTTATTATTGTACTTACTCTGGTAATTAAAGAAATAAGTACCTTATTTACTAGTGTAAGAACAATGTTTGGACTTTAGAGTACAAAAATAATACCAAAGGGGTCTGTCCCCAATGGTCCTAGGAGAAAATAAAAATGGATATTATTAAAATCATAGGAGTTGGCCTTATTGCATTAATTATCATTGTGATTGTTAGACAATATCGTCCAGAATTTGTGCTATATGTTTCATTAGCAGCAGGGATTCTTATTTTAATGATGATTATGGACAAAATGGGTGCAATTATCGATTTACTCACAACACTTTCTAATAAAACTTCTATCAACAACGAATTTTTACTATTACTAATCAAAATCACAGGAATCGCTTTTCTAACAGAATTTACAGTTAGCATTTGTAAAGATACAGGGGAAACAGCGGTAGCAAACAAGGTTGATTTAGGTGGTAAGGTAATCATTATTTCAATGTCCATACCAATCATTGCAAGCCTATTAGAAACAATCTTAAAAATTTTACCCTAAAGAAAACATCACAAATGATTGAAAGTGAGAAGCAAATGAAAAAATTGAAGGAAATAATTTTATTGATAATTTTATTAATGATTTTATTTGTTTTTTTAACACCTATTTCTTGTATTGCTACCGAAACAGAGGAGCAAGGTGCTTCACAAGAGGAAATTTTAGAATCTCAACAAGATAGTTTAAATATTTCAAGTTTTCTTGAAGAAGCACAAAAGTATACAGAAGGTTCTTTTGAAGATATTGATATGGGAGAACTTTTTAGTGCAGCTATTACAGGAAACATTGATAATTCTACAATTGCAAAAAGTATAGTGGGAATTGTAGGTAAAGAAATTTTAGATTGCATTACTGTTCTTGGAAGTATTATTGTGATCATTGTAATACATAGTATTTTAAAAAGTATTAGTGAGGGGTTGGAAAATAAAAGTGTATCGCAAATTACCTATTATGTACAATATATTCTAATTGTTACTTTAATTATGGGAAATTTTGCAGACATTATTGAAATGGTAAAAAGTAGTATTGAAAGTCTTGTAGGGTTTATGAACAGTTTGGTACCTTTACTAATTACTTTGATGCTAACGACAGGAAATATTGCTTCAGCTGGATTATTAGAGCCGATTATTTTATTTATTATTACTTTTATTGGAAATTTTATCGTAGGAGTTTTAATTCCATTTGTACTGCTTTCCACAGTTCTTAGTATTGTTTCTAAGGTTTCTAATCGAGTGCAAGTGGACAAACTATCTAAGTTTTTTAATTCTACTGTTGTATGGATATTAGGGATTGCACTTACTTTATTTGTAGGAGTACTTTCAGTAGAAGGAAGTTTGAGTAGTACAGTGGATGGAATTACAGCTAAAACTGCTAAGGCAGCTGTTTCTAATTTTATCCCAGTAGTGGGAAAAATCTTAGGTGATGCCGTAGATACTGTAATTGGTTGTAGTAATATTTTAAAAAATGCAGTAGGAATTGTAGGAGTTATTATCGTTATTGGAATTTGTATTGCACCCATTATTAAATTAGCAGTCCTGATGGGATTGTATTACTTAGCTGGCGCAATTTGTCAGCCGATAGCAGATGAAAAAATTGTAAAATTACTAGAAGAAATGGGAAATACTTTTAAGATGTTACTGGCTATTATGTGCAGCGTTTCTGTTATGTTGATTGTGGGAACAACATTAGTGATTAAAATTAGCAATAGTGGACTAATGTATCGTTAGATGAATGATGATAAAATACGAAAATGAAAGTAAAGAAGAAAGGTAGAAAAATGGAATGGGTTAGCTCTTGGATTCAAGGTATTATTATTGCGGTAATTATTAGCACGATTATTGAAATGATATTGCCAGAAGGAAATTGCAAAAAATATATCAAAGTAGTAATAGGAGTTTATATTCTATTTTCTATGATTTCCCCAGTTATTACGAAACTAACAGGAACTAATTTTAAACTGTCTGATATTTTAGATATAGAAGAATATATGGAGGCTTCTACTACTAATACTTATGAGGATTTAAACCAAAATCAGGACCAACAAATTAGGGATATTTATTTGAATAGTCTAAAAAATGATATGAAAGAAAAAATCATAGCAAAAGGATATGAAGTAATTTCTATTGATTTAGAGATAGAAAATAATGAATCTTATACTTTGCAAAAAATCACTTTAGATTTAAAAAAAGGAGAGGAAGATAAGTCACAGCAAGAAAGTGAAAATCAAGAAGAACAAAATCATGAGGTGGGAAATGTAAGTGTAGAACCAATTGAAAGTGTAAATGAAATTCAAATATCCACTAAAAACACACAGCAAAATACAAAAGTACAAGAACAGGAAAAAAATAAAAAAGAAGAGCTATCAAGCAAAGAAAAAAATGAATTAAAAGAATATTTAAGTAGTGTATATGAAATAGAAGAAAAAAATATTAACATAAATTAAAAAAGGAGGGCATATAATATGTTAAAGGACAAGTTAAAAAGTCTCATAGCAAAGGGGGATCAGGGCGATAATAAAAAGAAAATTGAAAATTTAGCTGTGTTTGTTATTATTTTAATTGTTACTCTTGTTGTAATTAATTCAATTTGGGGAAGTGATACTTCAAAAACAAAACAAGAAACGCAAAATGATCCAAATAAAAAGTTAGCTGCTTCTGAAACAACACAAAGTAGTGTGACTACTGCCAACTTAAATACACAAGATACTTTGTCTCTTCAATTAGAGGAAATCTTAAAAAAAATTGAAGGCGTTGGAGAGGTGAAAGTTTTAATTACTTATTCGCAAACAAGTCAAACTGTTCCAATGTATAATGAAGACACCACTCAAAAAGACACAGAAGAAAAAGATACTAGCCGGTGGAACAAGGAAAGTGATTGAAACAGATACTTCTAAAGAAATCATTTATCAGGAATCAGATGGTGAAAAAACTCCTATTACACAAAGTATTGTAAGCCCAAAAGTAGAAGGAGCTATCATTACAGCAAAAGGAGCTGGAGATCCTACTACCAAGGCAAACATTATACAAGCCGTAGAAGCTGTAACAGGTATTAGTTCTCATAAAATTCAGGTGTTTCCTATGAGTTAAGGGAAAAATCATTAGAAAGGATGAAAAAATATGAAAAATTTTAAGAAAAATCAAATTGTGATTTTTGTAATTGCGCTTATGTTAGTCACAGCAGGATATTTAAATTTTACGAATCAACAAGAAAATAATAATTTATTACCAACCAGTAGTCTGGCTGATTCAGAAGAGATGGCAGCTATTGGAGATGCTACTTTGGTAAGTGCTAATCAAGCAATAGAAAATGGAGAAGAAAACACTCAGCAAGTTCAAAACGTAGAAGAAAATTCTCAAACTAGTAGCAATACAATTTTAGAAAACACAGTGTCAACTAATAATCAAACAACAGGGCAGGAAGACAGCTATTTTGTTCAGTCTAGATTAGATAGGGATACTATGTATTCACAAATGCTAGAAAATTATCAGCAAATATTAGAAACTGATAATTTAGATTCAGAAGAAAAAGTAGCAACACAAGAAGAAATTAAAAGAATTAACAATGAAAAAAATGCCATCATGATTGCTGAAAATCTCATTAAAACAAAAGGTTTTGAAGATGTTATATTATTTATGAATAATGGGAATGTAACAGGAGTCATAAAAGCTGAAAAAATAGAGGAAGAACAAATTTCTCAAATTCAAAATATTATTACAAGACAGTTAGATGTAAAAGTAAATAAAATTAATATCAGTAATAAAAAATAAATTGAACTTTAAAAAAATACAGCAATTTTGTTGTATTTTTTTTATTTATTGATATAATAATAGCGAATATTGCAAACTAAAATTGCAAATAAGAGAAAGGAAGAAAAAATTATGTTGAGAAGAGTAGCTATTTTAGCCAATGGAGGAGATGTTTCAGGGTTTAATGCTGTTATTAGAGCTATTATTAAAACAGCAGAAAATAATGATGTGGAATGCTATGGTTTTATAGACGGATATAGAGGTCTTTTAAAAAATGATTATGTGCGTTTATGTACACATGCTACTGGAAATGCAATTGGTATTTTACCAAAAGGGGGGTCTATTATTGGTTCTTCTACCAATGCTAATGTTTTTTGTTATCCAGTAGAAGAAAATGGAAAAATTGTCTATAAAGATTTGTCAGAGCAATGTGTAGAAAATATAAAAAAAGATGAGTTTGACTGTATCTTTACTTTAGGAGGAGATGGTACACAAAAATCAGCAAGAGATTTTACTTTAAGAGGTGTTAATGTGATTGGTGTACCTAAAACAATTGATAATGACGTAGCTTGTACAGAAATTACCTTTGGATATAATACTGCTGTATCTGTTGCATCTGATGCAATTGATAGACTTCATACAACAGGAGAAACTCACCATAGAATTATGGTATTAGAAGTAATGGGAAGATATGCAGGATGGATTGCATTAGAATCTGCAATTGCAGGTGGAGCTGATGTGGCATTAATTCCTGAAATCCCTTATAATATCAACAAAGCAGCAGAAAAAATAATTAATCGTAAAAATCGTGGAAAAGAATTTAGTATAGTAGTTGTGGCAGAAGGAGCAAAACCAATTGGTGGAGAAATGTCTGTTGAAGCTGTAAGAAATAGAGGTAAAGGTGTAGACAATAATAAATTAGGTGGAGCAGGGCAAAGAGTTGCCAAAGAGCTACAAGAATTAACAGGTTTAGAGGCAAGATGTACAGTTCTAGGATATATGCAAAGAGGAGGAACGCCTACTGCTTTTGATAGAGTACTTTCTACCAAATATGGTGCTAAGGCAATGGAACTTGCTTTAGAAGGAAAATTTAATGTGCTAACTGTTATCAAAGATGGTAGATTAGATTATGTTCCATTAGAAGAGGTCGTAGGAAATAATAAAGAAATCGGAGCTGTTTCAGGCAATACTGCTGAAAGTAATATTCGCAGGGTAAATATGGATCACGATCTAGTGAAAACTGCAAGACATATTGGAATCAATTTAGGAGATTAATGACATTTTTTAAGAAAACAGAATAAGAGAGGGAGAAACAATGATAGATTTTAAAGAAAAAATAGCAAAACAAATTAGTCATATCATTCATATTCCAGAAAATGAAATTTATGGCTATATCGAAATACCAACAGATGAAAAAATGGGAGATTTTTCATTTCCTTGTTTTCGATTAGCAAAAGAACTAAAAAAAGCACCTCAAATGATAGCTGAGGATTTAAAATCTAAAATACAATTGGAAGAAGATTTTATGCAAAAAATAGAAGTGGTTAATGGTTATCTTAATTTTTATATTCAACCACAAGCATATATAGAAACTGTTTTAAGTCAAATTGCAGAAAAGAAAGAAAATTATGGAAAAAGTACGATTGGACAAGGAAAAACAATTGTAATAGATTATTCTGCACCTAATATTGCAAAACCTTTCCATATTGGACATTTACGTTCTACCGTAATAGGAAGTGCTATTTATAAAACTTATCAACATCTAGGTTATCATTGTGTTCGGAATAAATCATTTAGGAGATTATGGAACACAATTTGGAAAATTAATTGAAGGGTATAAAAGATGGGGAAGCGAGTATCACATAGAAGAAAACCCAATTGATGAATTAACCAAAATTTATGTTAGAATTAATAATCTTTGTAAAGAAGATGAAAGTGTTTTAGAAGCATGTAGAGATAATTTTAAGAAATTAGAAGATAAAGATCCTTATTGTGTTACATTATGGACAAAGTTTAGAGAGCTTAGTTTAAAAGAATTTCAAAAAGTATATGATATGCTAAAAGTAGATTTTGATTCTTGGAATGGAGAAGCATTTTATTCAGACAAAATGCAGGAAGTAATAGATATTTTAAATAAAAAGAATTTACTTGTTTCTTCAGAAGGAGCAATGGTAGTAAATTTGGATGCAAAATCTATGCCACCATGTATCATTGAAAAAACGAATGGCTCTACTACTTATGCTACACGTGATTTGGCAGCGATTCTTTATCGTGCAAGAACCTATGATTTTGATCAGGCAATCTATGTAACTTCTTATGAACAAATTTTACATTTTAAACAAGTTTTTGAGGTAGCTAAATTGTTAGACTTGCCAGAAAAATATACAAACCATCTTGTACATGTTCCTTTTGGTATGGTGCAATTAAAAGAAGGAAAAATGTCTACAAGAGAAGGAAATGTTATTAAGTTAGAGGAACTTTTAAAAGAAGCTATTAGTCGAGTTACTAAAATTATGGACGAAAAAAATCCTAACTTAGCCAATAAAGAAAAAATTGCAAAACAAATTGGAATTGGTGCAGTTATTTTCAATGATTTATATAACAGCAGAATTAAAGATGAGATTTTTGATTGGGATGTTATGCTAAACTTTAATGGGGAAACAGGGCCATATATGCAATATATTTATGTAAGGACTAAGAGTTTATTAGAAAAAGCAGGATACCTTCCAGAAATTCAAGAAATTAATTTTTCCAAACTACAAGACAATAGTTCCTTAAAAGTAATCAAATTAATTTATACATTTGAAGATATTTTAAAACAATCAGCAGAAAAATATGAGCCATATATCATTGCTAGATATTTAATTCATTTGGCACAGGCATTTAGTAGTTTCTACAATGAAAACAAAATCATTGGAGAGGAAAAGAGCCTGCAAGATGCAAGACTATATTTAACTTATAGTGTAGGAATGGTACTAAAGATAGGAGCTGGATTATTAGGAATTGAAATGCCAGACAGAATGTAAAAAAATGGAGGCATAAATGGAAGCAAACGTACTACAAAACAAAGCAAAAGACGAAAAAACAAATAAAAAATTTACGATTATGGGCTTTACCATTACTAGATTACTTGCCTACTTTGTTATTTATAGTATTATTGGGTTTGTTATAGAAACTATTTTTGGTTTAGTAACTAAAGGGGTAATTGAAAGTAGAAAAAGTTTTTTATATGGACCATTTTGTGCAATTTATGGTCTTGGTGCTGTTGTGATGCTTATAGGATTGCAAAAGTTTAAGAAAAATAACTACACATTATTCTTTGGCGGTTTTTTAATTGGCTCTTTGGTTGAATATATAGTTAGCTGGATTGGAGAAATTATATTCCATGTAAAATGGTGGGATTACTCTAATTTTGCTTTTAATATTAATGGTAGAATTTGTATATGGTTTTCATTGTTTTGGGGAATCTTGGCCATCTATTTAATCACTCATATTCACCCAAAAATAGACCACTTTTTAGATCGATTTTCACCAAAAATGCTTGCGATTATCACAATAACTTTTGTCATTATGATGTTTTTAGATTGGTGTATTAGTAGTTTTGCATTAAAAATGTTTTTTACAAGGTTAGTAAACAATTATCATTTAGAACTTCAAGATGTAAGTACTTATCAAGAAAAATATACAAAACTTTATGAAAATGAAACTGTTAAACTAATTGTAGATAGTTTATTCTCAGATGAAGTTATGCTAAAAACATTTCCAAACCTAAAAGTTACAAGCAAAGATGGAGAAATTATTTTAGTAAAAGATATTTTATCTCATATACAACCATATTATTTTAAGGTTTTTCCAATAGGAGAAGAGTAAACATTTCATCCTAGAAAAAATCAAAAAAGTACTGTTCAACTTGAAAATAATATGATAAAATAAATACTAATTAGGACAAAAATCATCACACTTAAAAAAGAACCTTGATATAATGTAATAAAAATACCAATGGAACGCATCGTTCCTATGAGGAGGAAATCATGAGAAAATATTTCGGAACAGACGGTATCAGAAGAATTGCTAATACAGAACTTTCACCAAACTTAGTATATCGTGTAGCAAAAGCAGGTGCTTATGTTTTAGCAAAACATGTAAGTCATGCACCAACCATTTTAATAGGAAGAGATACTAGAATTTCAGGTACATTAATTGAAAGTGCTATGACAGCAGGATTTTTAAGTTATGGCGCTAACGTAAAAAGTTTAGGAGTAATTCCAACTCCAGCAGTAGCATATTTAACGAAAAAATTAAAGGCAGATGCAAGTGTTGTTATTTCAGCATCTCATAATACTTATGAATTTAACGGGGTAAAATATTTTAGTAATAAAGGAATGAAAATTCCGGATGAATTAGAATTAGAAATCGAAGAAATGATGGATTCTGATAAGCTAAATGATTTTACAGCAGTCAATGATAAAATAGGTACAGCAGAAGTAAGGCAAGATCTTTTAGACGAATATGTTTACTTCTTTAGAAAAAACTTTGAAGAAGAGTTTGAAAATTTTGATAGTGAAAATTTTGTAGTTGCAATTGATACTGCTAATGGTGCAACATCAGTTGTTGCCGAGAAAGTATTTGCAGCTTTAGGAATCAAACATTATATTATGAATAATACTCCAAATGGTGTGAATATCAATGAAAATTGTGGTTCTACTCATTTAGACATGTTAAAAAAATATGTGGTGGAAAATAACTGTAATTTAGGAATTGCTTATGATGGCGATGGAGATCGCTTTTTAGCAGTAGATGAAAAAGGAAATGAAATTGACGGAGATAGAATTCTTGCAATACTATCCAATTATATGAAAGAAAAAGGCACTTTAAAGAATAATACAGTTGTTGGTACTGTTATGAGTAATTTAGGTCTTAAAAAATATGCTCAAGAAAACGGTCTAAATTTTGTCGAAACAAAAGTAGGTGACCGATATGTATTAGAAGAAATGCTAAAAAATGGCTATAATATTGGGGGAGAGCAATCAGGTCATATTATTTTGCTAGATTATAATCCAACAGGAGACGGAATTTTAACATCTCTAATGTTAATTCGAGTTATGCTAGAAAAAAAGCAAAAAGCATCTGAATTATGCAAAATCATCAAAATGTATCCACAAGTATTAGTCAATGCTAAAGTATCCAATGATAAAAAAGAACAATATAAAACAGATAGTGAAATTCAAAATGAAATTACAAAATTAGAAGAAGAATTTTCGGGAAATGGAAGAGTACTCATAAGACCTTCTGGAACAGAACCTGTAATTCGCGTTATGTTAGAAGGAGAAGACCAAGAATATCTTCAGAAAAAAGCGGAAAGTTTAGCAAAACTAATTGAAACAAAATTAAAATAAATTTAAAAAGATATGAATAGATTTTTTAAAAAAATCTTGTAATATAATATTTATTTTTACGAAGGAGGAAACAAAATGCCAATTATTAATTTTACTAATCCACTTACTGTGCTTCTAGCTTTAATCTTATTTGTTCTAGTATTATATCTAGGAAAAGAGATGAAAAAGTCTTGGATTATAGGACTTATGCTATTTGCCTTTATTGCTATTTTAATTGGACACACAATAGAGTTTGCAACGATTTCAAACCAAAGTGAAGAATTATATCACTCTATTGTAACATCAGCAACTTTTGACCTAATCTTTATCTTCCTATCCTTTATTTCTTATTTATGGATAGATGATATAGAAGCAAAAGCAGGGAAGAAGAAAAGTATTGATAACAGCTTAGAGTGGTTCTGGAATAAAGTTTAAAAAAGATAAGGGTTCATATAAAAATATAGTGCTGTGTAAAACACACTATATTTTTTACGAAAGGAAGGGAAAAAAATGCCAAAATTTTATTTAACAACACCAATTTATTATCCAAGCGGAAAATTTCACATAGGAACAGCTTATACAACAACTTTAGCAGATTGTATTAAAAAATACAAACAAGCAAGGGGATATGACACCTATCTTCTTACTGGTATGGATGAGCATGGACAAAAAATACAACAAGTGGCCCTAAATAATGGAAAAACTCAACAAGAACATGTTGATCAAATGGCTGAAGAAGCAAAAAAACTTTGGGAACTTATGGAGATTGATTATGATGATTTCATTCGTACAACAGAAGAAAGACATGAAAAGAAAGTAGAAGAAATTTTTGATCGTTTGATGGAGCAAGGGGACATCTATTTATCAGAATATGAGGGATTATATTGCATGCCTTGTGAAACTTACTTTACTCCAACACAATTAGTAGATGGGAAATGTCCAGATTGTGGTAGAGAAGTGAAAAAAATGAAAGAAGAATCCTATTTCTTTAACATGAAAAAATATGCAGATCGTTTGATTCAATTTTATCATGATCACCCTGATTTTATTTTGCCAGAATCTAGAAAAAACGAACTCTTTAATAACTTCTTAAAACCAGGTTTGGAAGATTTATGTGTGAGCCGTACAAGTTTTGATTGGGGAGTTAAGGTAAGAAAAGATCCAAAACATGTAGTATATGTATGGCTAGATGCTTTAACAAACTATATTACTGCATTAGGTTACCTATCAGAAGACGATAGTTTAATGAAAAAATACTGGCCAGCTGACTTACATATTGTTGGAAAAGATATTATCCGTTTTCATGGAATTTATTGGCCAATTTTCTTAATGGCACTTGGACTTGAGCTTCCAAAACAAATTTATGCACATGGTTTTATTATGATGAAAGATGGTAAAATGTCAAAATCTAAGGGAAATGTTATTTATCCAGAACCACTTATAGAACGTTATGGATTAGATGCTTTTAAATATTTCCTTTTAAGAGAAATGTCTTATAGTCAAGATGGAACCTTTACGCCAGAAAGTTTTATTGAAAGATTTAATTTTGATTTGTGTAATGACTTAGGAAATTTATTAAATAGAACAATTGGAATGATTAACAAATATTTTGGAGGAGAAATTAAAAAGTATCCTACTAAAGTTTCTGAAATAGATAAAGAGTTAGAACAATTTGCATCAGGAACCATTACTCAAGTAGAACAATACTTTGATACTTACCATATCAGCAATGCTATTTCTGAAATTTGGAATTTAGTATCAAGAACAAACAAATATATTGATGAAACAGCACCATGGGTATTATATAAAGAAGAAAAAACAGAAGAATTACAATCTGTTATGTATCATTTAGTAGAAAATTTAAGAAAAATTGCAATTTTGATAAAACCATTTATGGTACATACTTCTCAAAAGATTCTTGATCAACTTTCTATTGATGAACAGTTACAGACTTGGGATAGTCTAAAAGATTATGATAAGATAGTAGATTTAAAGGTAACTTCAAAACCAGAAGTATTATTTGCAAGACTAGATATGGAAAAAGAAGTAGAAGAAATTAAAAGAATGATGAAATAGAGGAATGAAAACATGGGAAAAATATTTGTAATTGATGGAACAGATGGAAGTGGAAAACAGACACAGTTTGAAAAATTAAAAGAAAGATTATTAAATGACAAAATTGATTATCAAACAATGAGCTTTCCAAATTATGATAGTCCATCATCTAGTTTAGTAAAAATGTATTTATCTGGTGAATTTGGAGCCAATGCCAAAGAAGTTAGCCCTTATATTGCATCTACTTTTTATGCAGCAGACCGTTATGCTACTTATACCACAAAATACAAACAATATTATGAAGATGGAGGAATTATTCTAGCAGACCGATATACTACTGCTAACATGGTCCATCAAGCAGGAAAGATACAAGATGTACAAAAAAGAGAGGAATTTTTAAATTGGTTATGGGATTTTGAATTTAAATTATATGGTTTGCCCATACCAGACGAAGTATTTTTCTTAAAAATGCCACCTCAAAAATCCTTAGAATTAATGCAGAATAGAGAAAATAAATTTACTCATGGGACACAAAAAGATATTCATGAAAAAGATCAAAATCATATCATAGATAGCTTCCATAGTGCTTGCTATGTGGCAGAAAAATATCACTGGTACACAGTTGAATGTGTAGTAGATGATAAAATTAGATCTATTGAAGATATTCATGAAGAAATTTATGAAGAACTCAAAAAGCATTTATAAAGAATATGATTAAAGACATAAAAATAAAATAACTCCATATACTAGAATAAATTGGGAACATTTAAAACTGGTGTTTTTTCCTATTTTGATTTTTGCTATTTTAGAATATTTCTTCTTAAAAAATAATGTAAATAATTATTTTATTGCTAAATTTATAGCAATTGTTTTTGCAATTTGTTTTATTATTATCTTTTTTTATACTTATACAGGAATTATAGGGAGAAATTACTTTATTTTAGACATTTTATCCTTCATTTTAGCTATTATTTTTGCAGAGCTCATCGCTTATCGTATTATGCTTCTACCAGAAGTAAGTAGTTATTCGTTAAATAATTTGACTTTAGTTGCAGCAATTATTTTATTATTTTTCTTCGTGCTTTTTACTTATTTGCCACCTAAAATTCAATTATTTCAAGATCCTGTTACAAAACAATATGGAATAGAAGAAAAATGAGTATTTTATGATAAAATAGAGTATAATAAAAGAAAGAGTATAGATTATTTTAGGAGGATTTAAAAGATGATTGAGTTGTAAAAGCTGGAGAATATGAAGAATGTCAAGATGCTGATATTGTTGTCATCACAGCTGGAATATCCCAAATGCCAGGGCAAACAAGGCTCGATTTATTACAGACAAATGCCAAAATAGCCAAAGAAATAACACAAAATACGGTGCTTGATACAGCAAGACTAAGGTTTTTATTAGGAGAACATTTTAGTATATCTAGTAAAAATGTTCATGCTTATATTATGGGAGAACATGGAGATTCTTCCTTTGTTCCATGGAGTAGCAGTTACATTGGATGTAAGCCATTAATAGAAGTATTAAAGGATAAAGAAGAAAAAGAAGAAATTCTAGAACAAGTACATGGACAAGTAAGAAATAAGGCCTATGAAATTATAGCAAGGAAAAAATCAACTTATTATGGAATTGGAATTGCACTTACTAAAATTTTAAAAGCCATTTTAAATAATGAACAAGAAATTTTAACCATTTCTGCTTTATTAAATGGAGAATATGGAAAACAAGATATTTATGTAGGCGTTCCAGCAATTGTAGGTAGAACAGGAGTACAAGAGATTTTACAGATAAAGCTAACTAAGGAAGAACAAGAAAAGTTTGATCATAGTTGTGAGATTTTAAAGCAAATGGAGCAATCTATTATAAGTAAATAAAATAAGAAATGTTTTATGGACAAACCTTAACAGATAGAACCAAAAATACTTTCTTTCATATCATATAAAAGAAAGTATTTTTATAGGTGAGGTTTAAGCCATGACAAATCAAATTAAAATTCGTACAGCGGAAAAAGAGCTATATTACCAAGGAGACGTGATTGTGAAATATGTTATTCATTATCCTGAAATAATAACAAGTGAGTATGAAGAAGGAAAAAGACGTTTTAACCATTATAATCGTGAGATAGCACTAGCCTTAAAGAAATTTGCAGAAGGAGAATTCTATGAACAGGCAAGGCAAACTTATGAATATAATAAACAAAATGGATACCCTATTATGGTTTATGAATTGGTTCGTGAGTGTGACATAACTTATAACTATGATAAAATAGTTAGCTTATACTCTGATGAATATACCTTCGCAGGTGGTGCACATGGAAATACTCTTAGAAAATCTCAAACTTGGGACTTAGAATATGCAGTTTTACTTCCATTGCAGGTTTTTTTTAGAGGAAACCCATACTATTTATTAGATATTATAAAACAGATTAATGAGCAAATTGCTGATAATATAAAAGCAGGTAATGACTGGTATTTTGAAAATTACTGTCAGTTAGTAGTAGAAAATTTTAGGTTAGAAAATTATTATTTAACCAATGAGGGAATTGTTGTTTATTTTCAGCAATACGATATTGCCCCATATTCAAGTGGAATACAGATATTTTTGGTAGGAGAAGTAAGGTAGAAAGATAATATTGACAAACAAGAATACCATATTTTATAATGAGAATAAAAGTTTGGCAGCTTTCAAGAAATGTGTAGAATATCATATAAATTTAATGAATATATTTAGTAAAATTTATACTCTAGTCTTTTTTAGACTAAAAGAAAAATATATGGAGTGATGATATGAAGTATTTTTATAATAAATTAGTTAGAGATAAAATAGCAGAAGAAATTAATAATATGGAAGGAAGAAAAGCAAATTATAAAATATTAAATAATGAAGAATATTTAAAAGAATTGAATAAAAAATTATTTGAAGAAGCTAATGAATTTATAGAAGAGCATTCTGTGGAAGAACTTGCAGTTTTAGTAGAAGTTATTAGTGCGATAATGAAATTTAAAAATATATCATTAGATAATCTTGAAAAAGCGAGGGAAATTAAAAATAATAAAAAAGGTAGATTTGATAACAAGATATATTTAATAGATGTTGAGCAATAAGCAAATAATGTTATGTTATAGTTATCTTATCGGCGACCATTTACGATGATAAATTAGTAATTGTAGAGGAGGAATAAATATGCAATTTTTTAAGAAATTGGTTGGAGATAGAATATATTTATCGCCAAAAGGAACAACAGATGAAGAATTAGAAAAATTTACAGAATGGATGAATGATTTTGAAGTAACAGACTATACTGGAAGAAGTGGACAAATAACAACAATAGTTAGAGAAAAAGAGTGGCTTGAGAATTCAGCTAGAAATACAGAAAGTAGAAATTTTAATATTATTGAATCGAAAGATAATAAATTGATTGGAACTATCGGGTTAGAACATTTTAATTGGATTGAAAGAAGTGCCGTACTTGGCATATTTATCGGAGATAAAGATTTTAGAAGTAATGGATATGGCACAGAAGCTATAAAGTTGTTACTAGAATATGGCTTTAAATATCTTAATTTACATAGTATAAGGTTGGATCTTCTTGCTATAAATGAAAGAGCTCATAAGTGCTATTTGAAATGTGGTTTTAAAGATACTGGTTGTAGTAGAGAACAAATATTTTTGAATGGAAAATATTATGATAAGTTACATATGGACATATTAGAAAATGAATTTAAAGGAGACTATATTAGAAATAAAAATATTAAGTAACCAATGATTTACAATAAATATTACATATAATATATTGAAATTATTATATATAAAAATATTAGATAATAAGCAATTGGAGGCAATAATGAAAGAAGAAATTATTTTTGTAACACATAATACGGGAAAGATAAAATCAGCTGAAAAATATTTTAAAAATCTAAAATTTACAACGTTTAATTATGAATTAGATGAACCTAGAAGTGACGATATAAAAGAAATAGCAACTGCAAAAGTAAAAGAGGCTTTTGAAATAGTAAAAAGACCTTGTATAGCACTGGATACAGATTTTAGAATTGAAGAACTAAATGGATTTCCAAGAGCATTTGTAAACTTTGCATTAGACACAATAGGAATAAAAGGAATATTAAAGCTAATGGAAGGCAAAGAAAATAGAAAATGTGCATTTAATGAATGTTTGGCATATCATGATGGAAAGGATATACACTATTTTTATGGAAAACATCCACGGAAATTTGTCAAATGAAATTTTAGGTTTAAATAGGGAAGAAAAATGGTCAGATTTATGGTATATTTTTAAACCAGAAGGATTTGATAAAACATTGGCAGAGATGGATTCAGAAGAAAGAGAAAATAGAAGAAAAATTGATGGTTCAGTACAAGCAATGCAAGAATTTGCAAA
>CALYAE010000007.1 GCA_944393435.1 uncultured Clostridia bacterium | reverse complement strand
AATACAGCCACAATATTTTTGCATATAAAGCCCCAACTCTCTTGCTTTTGCTTGTCCTTCTCTAAAACCTATTCTAAAATCTCTATATAAAAAAGTTAATCCATACTTTTTTACGACTTCTTCTGCTATATTTTTTAGTTCTTCATGTTTTTGATAAGGGCTCACTAAAAGAGTGGTAGTAATTGTATCATAGTCATGTTCTTTGGCATATTTTGCCGTTTGTTCTAGTCGTACTCTATAACAGTAATCTGTACATCTAGTTTGCAAACTTCCTATTACATTTTTACAAAATTCATCTAATCCATAATTTTCTTCAAAAATTGCTTCTACCCCTATACTTTTTGCATATTCTTTCAAACAATCCCTCCTTAGCTTATATTCTGTATATGGGTGAATATTAGGATTATACCAATAAACCGTTGGCTCTATTTTTTCTTGTCTTAAAGAATCAATGCAATATACACTACAAGGTGCACAACAGGTATGCATTAAAAGTTTCATATCACTTTTTTCCTCCTTTTTGTCACTTTTGGGGACGTTCCTTAATGGTGACATTTTTGTCACTTTTAAGGTACGTCCCTAATAGTGACATTATGATTGTTCCTAAAAAATAGGGTATTCCCATTTTAGCATTTTCACTTATGCAAAAAGTGAAGAATTTTAAAATATAGGAAATACTGTATAATATTAAGATATATTTTATATATCTTGGTTTCAACCAAAAGATAGTTGGAAATAGCCATAACAAATACCATGAATTGAAATTGGTAATTAAGAAAAAGATAAATAGAAAAAGGATAAGCTCATATTTTCTAATTATTTTTCTAAAAGTTATCTTTTCTTGTAGCAAATACTTTATAACCAAAATGATGTAGCCAATTGCAAAGGTGACTAATAATATCCATTTTATCATATCAGTTGTATTCTTTCCCATTAAAAGGTATAGTAAATAATAAATAGATGAATTGTATTTATTTTGTTGAATGGCAAAAACATTTAAAAAGTTGAAATCTTGAAAGTATATACTAAAAAATATAAATAAAATGCCTAAAAATTCTATTCCTGCTAAGCTACAATATCCTATTCTTTTCCCTATCGTTTTTTCTCTTAACAAATAAATAACTAAGAATGGTAATATTAAAATAGCAAAATATTTGACTGCTGTTGCTAATGCAATAAACAATACTGATAGCCATAAATTCTTTTTTCTAATAGTATAATAAATAGCTATTATGATAAGTGTTATCATAAATATCTCATTATGAGCGTCCATTAGCCCTTCCAATAAAATAACAGGGTTTAATCCATATAATAAAACTAGCATTTTCTTTTTTGTTATTTTATAGATAAATAAACAAGTTAATAAGTGCATCATGAGATTAAAGATTTTAAATAAATATAAAGCTAAGATGGGGTTTCCAAATGATAAAAAGGTAAGTACAGTACTAATCAGTGTCCAAAGTGGACCATAAATCATTGGCTCATTTTTCCATACATTTGCTATCTTTTCGTACATAGCATCTTGAATATGATATTTTTCTTGTACCTGCTGTGCTGACATAAAATATGGATTTTCCTCATAATGAGCCGCTGTCCATCCACACCCTATATAGGAGTAGACATCTTTTACTGAATGAGGAATCATGCAGGTGAAAATACAGGCAATTAAGATGATAAAGAAAATCATTTGTTTTTTGGTTCTAAAATTTTCGAACGGTGTTTTATTAGTAAGTAGTAAAAAATCGTTAGGAGAATAACAATAATTCCCATAAGGGTAAAACTAAAGATCCTTTCATTCGTGAAAAGACTATTTCTTAAGTTTGTATAAAACAATAAACCTATACATAAAATAAGAAATGCCCACTTGATCTCTTCTCCGGAAATTTCTTTCGTATTTTTGAAAAACCCCATATTTTCTGCCTCTTCTTTCTCTTTTTACTTTTGCTTCTTTTCAGTGTCACTATGGGGACGTTCCTTAAAAGTGACAAAAGTGTCACTATCAAGGTACGTCCCCAAAAGTGACAAAAATGTCACTTTTAAGGAACGTCCCCATAGTGACATCCGATATGTTTATATGCTGCTGGCATAGCTATTCTTCCCCTTACGGTTCTGCCAATAAAACCAATTTGAATTAAATAAGGCTCATATACATCTTCTACTGTTTCTACTTCTTCTCCAATAGTTGTTGCAATTGTTTCAATCCCTACTGGACGTCCTTGATATTTAATAATCATGGTTTCTAGAATTTTTCTATCTATCTCATCTAATCCCATTTCGTCTATTTCTAATTTAGCTAAAGCTGTTTTTGTAATTTCTAAATTAATGTCTCCATTTCCTAATACTGCTGCATAATCTCTAACTCTTTTTAATAATCGATTGGCAATTCTAGGTGTTCCTCTAGAACGTCTTGCAATTTCTTGTGCAGATTGTTCATCAATTTTTAAGTCTAAAATTTTTGCTGATCTTTTCACAATGGTTGTTAAATCTTTTGTTTCATATAATTCTAAATGATGTATAATTCCAAAACGATCTCTTAAAGGCGTTGCTAAAGCTCCTGCTCTTGTGGTTGCTCCAATTAAAGTAAATTTTGGAAGATCTAAGCGAATTGATCTTGCACTTGGTCCTTTTCCTATTATAATATCTAATGTATAATCTTCTAAGGCAGGGTACAAAATTTCTTCTACACTTTTGTTAAGTCTGTGAATTTCATCAATAAATAGTACATCAAATTCAGATAGATTAGTAAGCAAGGCGGCTAAATCTCCTGGTTTTTCGATAGCTGGCCCTGAGGTGATTTTAATATTGGAATTCATTTCGTTAGAAATAATGCCTGCTAGAGTTGTTTTGCCAAGTCCTGGAGGTCCATATAGTAAAACATGGTCAAGAGGCTCACCTCTTTTTTTGGCTGCCTCTATGTATATTTTCATATTCTCTTTTACTTTTGTTTGGCCAATATAATCTTCTAAAGTTTTTGGCCTTAAAGAGTTTTCTATTTTTTCTTCTTGCACGTCCATTAATTCTGGGCTAATGATTCTTTCTTCTTCCATATTTACACCTTCTACTCTTTATCATGTCTTACATTTTTTTCATCGATTTTTTCAAATTCATCTTGTTCTACTTTTTCTTTTACTCTAAATATGTCTTTATAACCAATTGCTACAATAGCTACTACTAGTAAGGCAAATGATAGTGCTTTCCATATTCCACTTTCGAAAAGAATAACAGCAAACATTCCTAAAGTGGCTGTAAGCCCATATAAGATAAGAACCGCTTGTTTTTGTGTATAACCTTTTTTCATTAAGCGATGGTGCAAGTGACCTTTGTCAGCTTGGAATACGGCTTTTAATGATTTTCCTTTGATAATTCTTCTAATAATAGCAAATACTGTATCAAAAATTGGAAATCCAAGTACAATGATTGGTGCAATTAGCACAATTGCTGTATAGGTTTTTGCTACTCCGTAAAATAGAAATAATAGCTAAACTAAAACCTAAAAAATTAGAACCTACATCTCCAATAAAAGTTTTAGCTGGACTAAAATTAAAAGGTAGAAATCCTACAATTGCACCACCTAAAGCTGTAATTAATAGCACTGCAATTAATGGTGATCCATTTAAAGTAAAAATAATTAATAAGGAAATACAAGAAATTAAGCTAATTCCTGAGGATAATCCATCTAACCCGTCAATTAAATTGATAGCATTGGTAATTCCAACAATCCAAGCAACAGTAAGGATATAGGAAAACCAGTCGTAAAGCCAAATTTTGTCTTCCATAAATGGTAAATTAATATTTTCAATACGAATATCACAAGCTACAACGATAATTGCCGAAATTAGCTGAGCAAGTAGTTTTACCCAACTTGGTATTCCTCTAGAATCATCTATAAAGCAAGTAATTCCTAAAATAGCAATTCCTACAAAAAAGCCCAATAGTTTTAAGCCATATTGTTCTTCTCCAAATAATTGAATAGAATTTTCTAGGCTCATTATAATTAATAAGTAAATAGATGAGACTAAAAAACCACAAATTACTGCAATTCCCCCTAGTCTTGGCATTGGTTTTTTATTCACTCTTCTATCATTTGGTACATCGATTGCTCCTACCTTTTTTGCGAGTCTCATTGTATGAGGTGTTAGCACAAAAGCTGTAATAAAAGCAAGTAAAAATGCAATCGCAATATCTCCCCACATAATTTTGTTCCCCCTTGTTCTTATTTCTTATATTTCATATCTTTTCTATCTATTTTTCTATTGTTGTTCCTAATGTAATACTTCTATTGGATATTCCATAAACAATCCACTTTCTATAACTCCTGTAATGGATTTAATATCTTCTTCTAAAGTTTCATAAATTTCTGTAAATTTCGTATCTAATAGCACATTATTATTTTCTGTAAAAACTGGTCCGTCTTTTTTTTCTGCTTTTCTTAAGATACATTCTGTTGCTCCTAAATCAAGTAGAGCTTCTTTTACACTATTTACTGCCTCTGGATATACTTCAATAGGAATTGGCATTTTTTCATTTAGCTTGTCCACAAATTTGCTGTCATCTACTAAAATATAGGTGATTCCGCTATTTACCATATTGAGCTTTTCTTTAAACATCGCTGCTCCTCTACCTTTGATAATCCAATTGTTGTTTTTATCTACTTCATCTGCTCCATCAAATCCCCAATCTGGCTTTTTTTCTAAAATACTAGCTGTTGGAATTTTTAAAGCATAGCAAAGAGCTTTTGTTTCATAAGAAGTTGGAATCGCAGTAATATTTAATTCTTCTTGTTCTATCTTTTTAGCAATTTCTTTAATTGCTAGATAAGATGTAGAACCAGAGCCAAATCCGATTATATCTCCATCTTTTACTTTTTTAGCTATTTGTTTTGCAATTTTTTCTTTTTGTTCTTGGTTTGTAATATTTTTTGGCTGTATTTCTTGCATAGAATTATTGATCCATTCCATTATTTTTTCCTTCTTTCCCTTTTTTCTTTCTTGCCACATTATATCATTATATTTCATAGTCGTAAAGGCAATTTGTGGATTTTTTTATTTGTTTACTGTTATTATTTTTAAAACAGATTACTTTATCTTAATCATTTATAAAAAAATATTGTTTTTTCAAAAAAGGTATGCTACAATAAGAACCAATCGAAGATAGGAGTGTTAGAAATGATGAAAGAAAACGTATTTGATACTTTAAAGGAAAGAGGCTACTTTGAACAAGTAACTCATGAGGAATTAAGAGATATTTTAGGAAAAGAAAGTGTTCCTTTTTATATAGGCTTTGATCCTACCGCTGATAGTCTTCACATTGGCCATTTTATCTCTTTAATGGTTGCTTCTCAGATGCAAAGAGCAGGGCACAAGCCAATTATTTTGATTGGTGGTGGTACAGCTACGATTGGCGATCCATCTGGAAAAACAGATATGAGAAGAATGATGACTCGTGAGGAAATTAATCACAATGTAGAATGTTTTAAAAAGCAAATGTCTAAATTTTTAAATTTTGAAGGAGAAAATGGAGCTATTATTGTAAATAATGCTGATTGGCTTTTAGATTTAAAATTTGTAGAATTCATGCGTGATATTGGTTCTTTATTTTCTGTTAATAAAATGCTAGCTGCTGAATGTTACAAACAAAGAATGGAACGCGGCCTTACCTTTTTTGAGCTTGGCTATATGTTAATGCAATCTTATGACTTTTTGCATTTATATGAAACTTATGGCTGTAAATTACAAATGGGTGGAAATGATCAATGGTCTAATATACTAGGTGGTGTTGATTTAATTCGTAGAGTTGGACATTCTGATTCTTTCGGCTTTACTTTTAAATTATTAACTACCAAAGAAGGTAAAAAAATGGGTAAAACAGAAAAAGGTGCTTTATGGTTAGACCCAAACAAAACTTCTCCTTACGAATTTTACCAATACTGGAGAAACATTGCAGATGAAGATGTAAAGACTGTTTTATCTTTAATTACATTTTTACCAATGGAACAAGTTGAAGAACTTTGTGCCCATCAGGATGAAAGAATTAATGAAGCTAAAAAAGTAGCTGCTTTTGAAATTACAAAACTAATTCATGGTGAAGAAGAAGCTAAAAAAGCAGAAGAAGCAGCAACTGCCCTATTTGAAGGAAATGGTAGCTTAGAGCACATGCCAACTTCTAAATTAGAGACATTACCATGTTCTATTTTAGATGCTATGATTACAATTGGTTTTGCTCCTTCTAAAGGACAAGCAAGAACTTTAATTGAGCAAGGTGGAATCACTTTAAATGATGAAAAAGTTTTAGATACTACTTACCAATTATCCGAAAAAGATTTTAAAAATGGCTATGCTATTTTAAGAAAAGGGAAAAAAGTATATCATAAATTAGAAGTATAATATAAAGGAGTAGAATTCTACTCCTTTTTAATTAAATCTTCTCATTTCTTTGCTTATCATGTTCTATTATGTGTTCATAAACTCTTTTACAATTATCAGCATCATGATAATAGAAAAATTCTTCACACCTCTTCTTATATTTTTCTTCTATTATACAATTATTTTCTATACATTTTATCATTTCATGAATGGTTTGTTCATAGTTCTTACAATTTGGTCCAAATCCATTAATGTCATAATCAAAATACCCTTTATTGTAATAATGAATGTCATAAATGTGATCTAAGTCGAAATTAGCATAGATAACAGGTTTTCTTAAATAAGCAAAGTCACAAGCAGCAGAAGAATAATCTGTAATGAGCATTTTAGAAGATTTCGTTTCATATTGTGAGTCCACATCTATGGCAATTTCTACAAATTCATTTCCTTTAAAATCATCCAATTGTGCTCTAAAACTTGGATGAATACAAAATTTAACTTTATACCCGTATTTTTTTAAGGTTTCTAAAAGTTTTTTATCTTGGAATAGTCTATCATAAAATTGAAAATATTCGCTTTGCTTAAATTTGGGATTGTAGGCTCTTCTTTGTGTTCCAGGAATAACATGTCCTGCCAAAGTAGATCTCCAACTAGCCATAATAAGAATTTTATTTTCTTCTTTAATATCTTGTTTCATTAGATTATCATGTCTTGGCAATCCTGTTTTCATAAGTTGTTCTGGCTTAAAATAGTAACTACCATCTAAAAGTGCTTCATATTCAATTGGGCTTGTTACTACATTTAAGGCTATATTTTTGTTAATTCTGTTAAGCCAAGCAGAAGAATCATGTAATAAAATTCCATGAGTCAAATAAATATATTCAAACCTAAATAAATCCACATAATATTTTCTAGCTTTGCCAAATGCATTATTTACATATCCATCTGCATGAGAAGAAATGATATATTTTGCATTTAAAAAGAATAATCTATATTTCATAGTATGATAACTCATTACTTTTCCAGATTGTTTTATTCTGTTATAGTCTTCGTAGTGTTTATCTATTACAAAATAAGTATGTCTTTTATTAGTATTTTCTTGCTTATTTGTATATTTAAACATTAACTCTCCGCTATCTCTTCCCATAAATTCCCTGTCGGAAAAAAGCCATACATTTTTAGGCATAAAAGGTTTCGTAAGCCAATATAACATTCTCATAAATGCAATTTTAAATTGTTTTCTTTTTAGAACAATATATGCTAAAAAGTAAAGTTCTTTTCCTAGTATTTTTAGTATGTTTGGCTTATATTCTATTTTTAATATAGAATTATCTTTTTTGGTAATTAAATATTTTTCATCATAATAATATCCTGCTTTAAAATTATTAATTCTAGAAAAATGCAAAAATTTATTTCTGATAGTATAAAAATTTTGTCCTACTTTAACCTGAAATTCTAAAGTTTCCACATTTTTTAATGGAATTTCCGCTAAAAAGCCATGCTTTTCTACATCATATTCTGGCTCGAAAATGCTATCAATTGTATTTTTTAGATAGGTATTTACCTGTGTTCTATTTTCTCCATTGACAGTATAATAAAGGGGGAAACTATATAATATAGTATTTCCTTCCACTATCAGTTTATCTTTTTCTATATGTGCCAATTGAATATTATTCGTAATGCTATCATAAGGAATTAGTAATTGCTCTTTAAAGTAAATACCATCTTCTCCATTTTTTAGATGTTTTTCCACCTCTTTACCATACTTTACTTTTAGAGCTAGAAGTTTATAACTATTTTTCATTTGTTTTTGAAATAGAATAATATCATCATCAATCATACGCAAATATTTTTTCATAGTGTTAACATATTTTTCTTTTTCCTTTTGAGTTAGACTATCTATGATTTTAGTTTTAACTCTCCATTGTAAATTGTACATAATAAAATGTTGAACATAAGGAATCACGCTTCCATACTTTTTCATAGATAGTTTAATAAGGTAGTCATGGCAATACTGAATTGTATCTATATACCAATCCCTCTTATTGCTAGAAGTTTGTATCGCAGAACTTCCATCTTTTCTTCTTCTATAATGATAAATAGAAGATGCTAAAATTCCATATTTCTCCTTTTGTAAAATAATTTCATATAATAGTTTGGTATCTTCACTCACTTTTAAATTTGGATCAAATTTTAATTTTTTAATTACTCGGGCTCTAATTAGAGCTGTACTCATGTGGAGCAAAATACTTTCTGGTTCTTTTCTTATATCTATAATTCTGTCTGATGTAAATTTATAGTCTAACCAATGATATTTATTAGAAGCCTCAAAATATTTTAGCCTTGCTGCTACTAAATCTATTTGTTTATTTTCTTCTAACATTTTATAGGCTTTTTGATAAAAATCTAAATCTAAATAATCATCACTATCTAAAAAATTAATGTATTTTCCTTTTGCAAATTGTAGTCCCAAATTTCTTGCAACACTAACTCCTTCATTTTGTTTTGCAACATATAAAATATTTTCTGGATATTTCTTTTTGTACTTTAAACAAATTTCTCCTGAATGATCTATACTACCATCATTAATTAAAATTAATTGTATATTCTTTTTAAATCCTATTGTTTGGTTAAGGATACTTTTTATAGTTTCTTCTAAGTAAGGTTCCACATTGAAAACTGGTATAATAGTAGAAATCTTATATTTGTTTTGCATGCTTTTCTCCTTTCATTGTTGCTAAAATAAAATTAGATAGTTCTTCTGTTGCACTTTTATCTAAATTTTCAATATATTTATTACAAAATTTTACTATTTTTTCTACATCATATTTATTTTCTTCAATTGATTTTATGATTTCTGAAAAATTTTTGCTGATAGGTCCTGGCATTTCTTCTAAATAAGGAGTATAAGTTCCTCTATCTATTTGATAAGTATCATAATCATAAACATAAAAATAAATTGGCTTCTTAGTAATAGCAGCTTCATACACAATAGCAGAGTAATCTGTTATGATATAATCTGCAACATGAAGTAACTCTATTCCCATAAAAAATCTACCTTTTATAATTTTTTTCCCATCTACAAAAACCATTTCTTTTCCATCATGTAGCTTTATAATGAAATTATATCTTTCAAATGGAATATTTTTTGTTATTTTATCTATCGGAATAGGTGTATCTTTTCTTTTGGTAGGGCAATACAAAATATTTTTTTTGCCGTTTTGTGTTTCTGGATATTTTTCTTGAAATCTTCGAAGTATCGCTTCTTTTGTTTTATCTGATTTTAAAAAGTCTACTCTTGGTAAATTTCCGATTATCATTTGTTTGTCTGTTGCCCCAAATGCTTCTTGGAAAAACTTTTTGGACGTATTGCTAGATGTTAAAATATAGGTATAATTTTTATGCATTTTCATTGCTTTAGCTATTTTACTATCTCTACCATCCTTTTTGTCTAGACTAGAATATCCAAATTTTTTTAAGGAGCCGAGGGCATGCCAAATTTGAAACACAACTAACCCTTTTTTGTGTTTCAAAATACAAATAGGAATACAATAACTATCTAAAATTACCACTTTTGAAGTAGCTATGTGATACATTTGCTTTATAATATGAAAACAATATAGAATTTCTTTTTTCCAAGTCTTTCCTAATGTTTTACACAAAAATACCATTTGTACATCTTTATTTTTCTGTTTTATCTTCTCAGACAGCATACTGAAATCTAAAGGTATTTGGTTACTTTGTCTGCTTATAAATGTAATCTTATTTTTTTTAGTTGGAAATAATTTTATCATGCAGTAAATTCCATTTAGGATTGCAATCCCTAATTTCAAAACAAAAATCTTCATATTTGCTCCTTGTTTTCCTAAACATTTGGCCTATTTTTTTGTACATCTTCACCAAAAATCCATTCACAGGTTTTTTTAGTAGAATTTCCATCACATGCACTCATAAATTTCTCTTGAAATATTTTTCTTTTTTCTTCTTCCATTTTTTCTTCTTGTATTGCTTGAATCAATTCATCATTATTGGTAGCAACACTGCCATATACATATTCTTCAAAAGGGAAATAAAGTCCCCTTCCTTGATTTACATATTCTTCATAATCATAAGTAAAATAAATAACTGGTTTATTTAATAAAACATAATCAAATATCACAGAGGAATAATCTGTAATTAAAATATCTGTAACTAGTAATAAATCATTAATATCCCTTTTAGATGATAAATCATAGTAAAAATCCGGATGTTCTTGAATATTATAGTCTTGAATATTTTTTAGTTTATTATTCATATATAATAAAGGATGCCATTTGAATATAAAAATATATTGGTCATGGAAATGTTCATAGATTTTTTCTAAATCTAGTTTACTTAAGTCATAATGAGCATCTTTAATTTGTGTTCCTCTATAAGTTGGAGCAAATAAAATCACTTTCTTTTCTTTCAAAAAAGGATAGCTTTCATATAACTTTTCTTTCTTTTTTTCTATCATAGAAGAATCAAAAAAGTCATCTGTCCTTGGAAAACCAGTTGCTTTTACCTTGTCTAGGCTAATCGAAAAAGCCTCTGCGTAGCAAGTTCTAATTGCTTCTGAGCTTACAATTGCTTTAGAATATTTTTGATAGCCTTTATGAATTCTCTTTAAATCTGTACTTTCTCTACTGTGGCCAAATTTTTTAAAAGCTCCTGGACCATGCCATAATTGAATTAATTCTTGTCCTTTTCTTACTTTCATATTTGCTGTTACATGTACCAAATCTTCTAATAAAATATAGCGTGAAGTAGCAAGATACTTCATTAAATTTATTTTTTCTTTCATTCCTCTTCTTAGTCGTTTATCTGCTTTTAATGATACTACTTTTTCATATTTTTCCTCTGGCAAAAAGTCATAAACACATTTTAAGTTTCCACCTAATTTTTCCCTATTATCAGATAAAAACAATACTCTATTTTGTTTTAAAGGAAAAAGAATGATAAAAATTCTATTACACAAAATAACAATGATTTCATGGAGAATTCGTTTTATTTTTCCCATCACTTTTTTCATAATTTTTCACCTTTACATATTCCATTTCATTACTGTTTTAAAATCATTATTCAAATCTTTTTCAAATGCTTCATTAATATCATTTAATTCATTTATTTCAATAGTTTCTGATATAATATTTTGTAAATATTCTTGCAATTGTTTATCTTGCATTAAAACTACTGCTTTTTCAAAATCTTCATAACCACTTCTGCTATTTCCTAATAAAGATAATCCTTTTTCCAGCACCATTCTTGTATTAATATCCACGGGTTCTTCAGATACTCCTAATAAGTTAATACACCCTTCTGGTTCAATCACATCAATAATTTGTGAGATTGCATCTTCCGACTTTTGCCCACCTACACATTCAAAAGCATGATCAACTTTAAAACTAGAATCTATTTCTGTAATTAATCTTGCTTCATCTACAAAGGAAAAATAAGCTAGTTTTTCTTTTCTAGTTCCTAAAATAATCACTTTACTATCTGGAAAATAGCTTTTTAAAATAAGGGAGGTAACATATCCCATATTGCCAGAACCCCAAACACCAAGTACATTTCTCCTTTTGTGGCTTTTTTTTATAAAGTTCTCAATTGCATTGATGGAAACTGTGCAAAGTTCTAATAAAGAAGCTACACTTTCTTCGATATTATGAATTGGAATTAATCTATCTCTTTTGATATAAACAGCACTTTGCATAAAACCATCTGCTGAACTGGAACGAAATTTAGAAGTTCTAAGATAGTTTTCTTTAATAATTTCATCCTCTTGAAAAGGTATATTAGGGACCATTACAACTTTCTCTCCTACTGAGAATTCCTTTCTGGCATCATAAATCACTCTTCCAACGCCCTCATGAATTAACGCTAAAGGTAATTTTTTCTCTAATATTTCCCTTTTTCTTTTTCCTTGATAATATCTTTGATCAGCTGCACAAATAGACAAATAAGTAGGCCTTACCACTACCAAATCTTCATGATATTGTTCTTCTTTAAAAAAAGTCTCTAGGTTTTTAGGGGAAACCAATTTTATAATTTCATTAATCATATTCTTATTCTTCCTTATCTTTTAAATTATTTAGCATTAAATTAGCAAGTTTTAAATCATATTTAGTAGTCACCTTCATATTATAAGATTCTCCCATAACTAAACCTACCTTTTTATTTTTTAAAATATATACTTTAGCAGCATCTGTTAAAATATTTTTTTCTTCTTCAGATAAAGAATGATAAATATCTATAAAATCTTGTATTTTAAAGCTCTGTGGAGTTTGACCTTGATACATTTGATTTCTTAATGGAATATTTGTTATAGTTTGTCCATTCTTTGATTCTACAATTGTATCAGTAGCAGGTATTACGGTGTCAGTAGCATCAAATTCCTCACACAATTCACAATTTTCCATAATAATTCTTTGTGTTACAAAAGGTCTAACAGCATCATGAGTTACTACAATATCCTCTTTTTCTGCATGTAAATTTTTCTGAATATAATGACAAATATTCATGATAGTATCATTGCGCTCTAGCCCACCTGCAATAATATGAATTTTTTCATCTGGGCAATATTTTTCTACAATATCTTGCGTATAGCTAATCCAGTTTTCTGGCACAGCTACTACAATTGCCTCTATTACTGGTGAAATTAAAAACTGCTCAATCGTATGAATAATAATTGGCTTTTCTCCTAATGTTAGAAATTGTTTTGGTAAATCTGTTTTTCCCATTCTAGTACCTTTTCCACCTGCGAGTATTCCTGCAAAATTCATTTTTCATTCCTCCTCTTTTTATTTTAAACTACTATTATATTGATTAATAGCCTCTTGAATATTTCCATCAAAAGTAACAATTCCTTTTTCCATTACCATACCTCTTTTACAAAAGTCTTTTGCAACCCCTGTGGCATGAGTAACAAAGAGCAAAGTAACATTCTCATCTTGAATAATTTCATTAATTTTTTTTACACATTTTCTTCTAAATTCTTCATCTCCTACACTTAATGCTTCATCCACAATTAAAATTTCAGGCCTAATATTCACATTAATAGAAAAACCGAAGCCTTGCTTTCATACCACTTGAATAAGTTCTTACTGGTTGATCAATATATTCTTCTAATTCTGCAAAATCAATAATTTCTTGTTCTAATTCTCTAATTTCTTTATCTTTAATTCCTAATAATTGACCTTTTAAAAAAATATTTTCTCTTCCTGTAAATTCAGGATCAAATCCAGAAGTTAATTCTAATAAAGCACTTACTCTACCATTGACAATGATATTACCTGAGGTTGGAAAGCATACTCCTGTAATCATTTTTAAAATAGTAGACTTCCCCGCTCCATTACGACCAAATAACGCAACAGATTCTCCTCTTCTAATTTGAAAAGAAACATCATTTACCGCTCTTTTTTCTTTATAAGAGATTTTCTTTAAGAAAGTAGATAAAAGTCTTTTTTTGTCATTCTTAAATAATTTATATATTTTGGTGACATGTTCAAATTCAATCATAATATCTTCTTTTTGCATGTATCTATTTTCTCCTTCTATCCTAACACATCTGGAATTTCTTTTCTTAAACGTTTATAAGCCCAAACAGCAATCAGTAGCATAATAGTTGTTATGATTACAAAATAAAGTAATCTTTTAGGTTGTTCAAAAAACCAAATTTTATTGATGAAGCAATTTCTAAACCCTGTGGTAATAAAGGTAACTGGATTTAACATTAAAAATTGTTTCAGCCACGGAATAGAAATACTATCTGGATTCCATAAAATACCTGAAAGCCAAAATACTGCTGTTACCATTGATTTTACAAGATTGCCAAAATCTTTACTCATAGAGGCAAGTAAAGAAGAAAATAAGCTCCAAATGGTAAAGAAAATAAACATAAGTAACATATAAATTGGCAATTGAATAATATAAATATCTGGTGGATAACCCATAAAAATAAAAATCAATATTACAATCATTACCAACATAAGGTGTATAATAAATTTAGAAATACTAACAAAAGTAGGGATTGTTGAAATAGGGAATTTCATCTTGGTTACTAGATAACTATATTTACGAATGGTATCTGTTCCAGAAGTTATCATTTCACTCATATAAAACCAAGGTAAAATTCCACTAATTAACCATAAGAAATAAGGATAGCCATCTACTGTATTGCCTACTCTTAATCCAATAGAAAAAGCGAACCAATAAACAAATATAGTAACAGCAGGCTTAATAATAGCCCATGCCCATCCTAAAGCTGCACCTCTATAAGTTTTTACCAAGTCTGCTTTTGCTAGTTTAAATATTTGTTGTACATAAGTAATATGATCTTTTATTATTTCTCCTATAATCATTAATTGCTTTTTCTCCTTTTTGCTTATTTTGTTAATGCTTTTCCTATTATATTACTATATATAAAAAAAAGCAAATATTTTATTTGCTTTTTTCTTTATTTTTTAATTGTTTTTTTTTACTTCAAGAACAGACACACATTCCACATGCCTTGTTTGTACATTATGACTAGTTGGTTTTTATATGTATTGGTGTAACTGACTACTTCATAATATACATTGTAATATAGTATAATGTGTATTATGTATAGTTTATTTTTCTACTTCCACTCTAA
>CALYAE010000006.1 GCA_944393435.1 uncultured Clostridia bacterium | reverse complement strand
GTGATACCTGTTTGTCTAATTTGTTTTTTTCTTGAATTTTCTTTTTGTTTATCTCTTTTCATCTTTAACGTTTCTCCTTTCGTTTTTTTACCATTTATTTTTTCTAAATCCTAATCTTTTATCTTACTCTCACTCTCCTTTTTTCCTTTAAGGCACACAAAAATGACAGGCTATGGTTTTATTTAAACAATAGTCTGCCCTCTTTTATCACAAATAAAGGTAATGTTATTACCTTGTTTTTATTTAATATTTTGTTGATATATATATATATATACAGCTTCAACGGTTTTAAGATTTCTCATTTTTTCATGTACCTCTTCTTTTGTTTTCTTGCATTTAGATTATCATTAATTTTTACTTTTGACAATAGTTTTTTGATAAATTTTACTTTTTCTCTTTTACAAAAAATAGGGTACAATACAAATATTTTCATATTATATAAATTAATATTCAAGACTATTCGGATCAGTTAAGAAATCATATATTCCCATTGTTATAATTCCTTCTTCATTTCTATTACGCATAATATCATCTTTTACTATAATAATTTTCTTAAATGAATCATTTATTTTCAATAGTGGTCTTTGTTCTCTTTCTGCAATATTTTCATCACTCATATTTAATGTAGATTGTATATAATATTTATTATCACCTTTATTTGCAACAAAATCTACCTCTAATTGTTTATATTCGTTATTTGCCCTAGTTTCAATCATTCCAATATCAACATTATATCCTCTTTTTCTTAATTCAATATATATAATATTCTCCATTATATGACCTTCTTCTTGTTGTCTATAATTCACAAAAGAGTTACGAAGGCCCACATCAGTAAAATAATATTTTGATGGAGTATCTATATATCTCTTACCTTTAATATCATATTTTTTAGCTTTTTCAATTATAAAAGCCTCCTCCAGATATTTTAAATAAGCATTTATTGTTTTATTTCCTATTTTTATATTTCTTGTACTTTCAAAAGTATCTGCTAACTTTGTTGGATTTGATAAAGAGCCTATATTTGATGAAATTATTTCTATTAATATTCTTAATTCTTCATCATTTTTTATATTATTTCTTTCTAGTACATCATTTATATAAACATTCTCTTTTTGTTCTGCTAGATAATTTACTTTTCCTTCTACATCTTCTATTTGAGTAACAACTGGTAATCCTCCATAAGTATAATATTGTTTCCAACCATTAGATATTGTTCCATTATAAATTGTCATAAATTCTGCAAAACTTAACGGGTACATTCTTATTTCATATCCACGACCTCTAAATTCAGTTACTATGTCTGATGATAAGAATTTTGAATTACTACCTGTTACATAAACATCAACATTCTCTATTCTTAAAAGACTATTTAATACCTCTACAAAATCATTTACTATTTGTATTTCATCTAATATTATATAATATTTTTCTTTATCTATTAATTTTTCTTTTATATACTCATACAATTTTAGTGGATCTCTTAAATACTTATTTTCAATAGAATCTAATGCTATTTTAATAATATGATTTTCTTTGATTCCCTTATTTAAAAGATAATTATAAAATAAGTGATTCAATAAATAAGATTTTCCACATCTACGAATTCCAGTAACAATTTTGATTAAACCATTATTTTCTGCATTTATAACTTTATTTAAATAATAATCTCTGTTTATTTCCATTTTTACCTCCCACACAATATACTTCTATCATAATTATAGTATAATAAAAACAATATTTCAATACTTTTATGACTAAAAAATTGTATATCGACAGTTTTTTAGTCGTAAATATTATTTCTTGTATATAATATATTGTATGACCAAAAAATTGTTTTTATACAGTTTTTTGGTCATATTATTTAAATAAATAAGATTTTACTTTTTCTCTTTTGTGTGATATCTTGACTTTTTATGTAGATTATAATAAAATGCTCTTAGTTTCCAAAATTCAAACTGCTAGGAGGAAATTTCAAAATGAATTACACGATGATTATGCATGCGCAAGTTTCCGATGTAAAACACTTTACCTCCGGAACGGAATTTGATTGGTTTGGAACAATTGAACTTTATTTGGTATGGGGGGATTTTACTGCCACAATTACTTTTAATATGGACGCCAATTGTTCTTTTACTCGAATGTCCAACTTGCTAGGTATTTTTGGCATTGAAAATATTTCTGCTATGCTTGGACAAAAAGTAGACCTTATTCAGGATCCTTTTGGCAAAATCGCTGCCATTGGAAGCGCAAAAGAAAAAAAATTTATCACCGTTGCTCCCGAATCAGGAAACTATATTCTTTCCTGGGAAAGTTTTGGAATTCGTATATGAAATTTTTCAAATAAGTTAAACCTAGCAAGAGATAGCAATTTTATTTTGCTATCTCTTTTTTTATCTTAAACTTTTCATCCAATTTTGATAAGTATGACTTACCACGTTTAAAAATGTACTTTTAGAAATTTCTTTTTCTGCAATAATAAAAACTTTTGCAATTTCTTCATTATTTAGTAAATACGTAATTTCTCCTAGCCTTTGACTTTGACTAACTGGTGCCGAAATTGTTTTTGGCAAAGTAACTGATTGCGTAATATTGCTTTCTTGCCCTTTTTGAATTAATACCCCTGCATCTTGTTCCAAAATAGCTTTCACACTGCTTTCAACACCTTTTTCAACTGAAACCTCGGTTAAAACATCATTTTTAGATGCTAGTTTTTTATACTCAAAGTTTTGAAATCCATAATCTAATAATTTTTGTGCTTCTTCAAAACGTACTTTGGTAGAAGGTGCTTTCATAATAACAGCAATTAAAGATAAATCATCACGAGTGGCACTAGCAGATAAATTGTACAGAGCAAGCGAAGTAGATCCTGTTTTTAGTCCAGTTGCTCCTTTATAATTTCGTATTAATTTATTGGTATTGACAAGCTGCGATTTTCCGTCTCTTAAACTGTCCATCCAAATGGTTGTATACTTGGTAATGTCAGGATGATTATTTAATAATTCCTTGGACATAAGTGCAATGTCATAACTAGAAGTCACATGACCATCTTCATCAATACCATGACAATTTTTGAAAGTAGTATCATTCATTCCAAGTTCTTTTGCTTTTTCATTCATTCTTTGAACAAATGCTTCTTCCGAACCTGCAATATATTCAGCCATTGCTACTGTACAGTCATTTGCTGAAACTACACAAATTGCTTTTAGCATTTCATCTACTGTAAGTTCTTCTTTTACATCAAGCCAAATTTGAGAGCCTCCCATACCTGCTGCATTTTCAGAACATGGAATTTTATCTGTATAGCTTAATTTACCAGAATCAATCTGTTCCATAATTAATAAAATGGACATAATTTTGGTCACACTAGCGGGCCTTAACTGTTCATGCATGTTATGGTCATAAAGTACTTTTCCAGTATGTTGCTCTATTAAAACTGCACTACCAGATTCTAAGTTTAAATTAACAGCCTGACTAGTTACTAAACTTGTGTTTAGATTTGCATTTGCTTGCTGTGTCTCATCTAATGGCTTACTTTGAGAAGACCACACATAAATACTACTAGAAGCAAATACTATTTGACAAAATATGAACAGCAATAGAAATACTCCTAAGGCTAATTTCCAAAAAACTTTATTTCGTAACATATAAAAACCTCCGCAACACTGATTAATAAATTGTATTGCAAAAGAAAGATTTTTATGCTAAGGACAAAGCAAACAACTTTTAAAATAAAAAAAGACGGAGTCTTAAAATTATAAAAATTTGAAATATACAAAAAATATAATGATTCGTAGCAGCCGCGTAGCGATCAAGCGAAGCGCGAATGGAGCAGATTTATCTGCGACAACAAGGCGCAAGAATCATTATATTTTTTGTATAATAATTTTATTTTATGACTCTGTTAATTTCATAATTTTAGCTGTTACTTTCTCCTCTGTTACATCCATAACCAATTTAATATCATAACCTGTATTATTTTTAAATTTTAAATCAAGCTCATCATAAACAACAGTTGCATCTTTGCCTTTTTCAACATAACCCACATTTTTTCCGTGTTCATGTCTTTCTGTTACTTCAAGTCCTTCTACCTTTAAAACAGCATCATAAAGGGTAGTACTTACTTGGCAGTTTCCACCACCATACCCTTTTTCCTTTTTTCCATCTACAATGATTCCTGCTTTTTCGTATCCCCTTTCAGGAGTAGGATTTCCAACAGTTTCATTAAAAGAAAATGTTTCATTGTTTTTTACAATAGTACCATTAATTTTAGAAGCGGTTAATTCCAAATTGGTATCTCGATTTTCATCATCAATAAAAATTTCAGTGGAAAATTTGGCAATCTCTGTTTCTTTTATTGCTGGAACTACTTTTTCTTCTTTGGTTTCATTAGCATTTTGTGTTTGATTGTTAGAAATATTATTCAATGTTATTTCTGTATCTGTTTTTGTACCAATTGTAGAAGGAGATGGTGTTTTTTGTTGATTCATAAAAAAAATAAAACATATAGCTGCAATAATGACAATTGTTACAATAATAGCAATGATAGATTTTTTCATATCATTCATCTCCTTTTTTAGTCTATTTTCAAATATTATTATGTTCTAAAAAAAGAAAAATATGATGTTTTTTATTGTTAAAATTGTCATAAAAATGAATAAAATGACGAATCAGCCCCATTGACATTTCTAAATTTTATAGTATAATAATAATATGGAAAAAAAATAGTCAATAAATTTTAAAAAACTTATTGATAAAAAAGGAGAGCAAGCCAAATGATTGCAAAAATTTGGAAAAAGGTTTTATTATTTATATTAATTATCGCTTGTTTATTTAATGTAATTAATAAAATTGTACATAAAGCATCCATGGAAGATGAGGTAAGATCATCTGCCCAATATATACAAGAACAACGAGAAAATGAAATGAATCAGTAAAAAATGAAATACTAAAAAAGAAATACTTGAAAAACATAAAAAACTATGTTACAATAATTGTCAGTGTTTATGAATTAGATTAATATTAAGGGAGAGGTGAAGACAAAATGAAAGAAGGAATTCATCCTAATTATACAGAAGCAACTATTACTTGTGCTTGTGGAAATGTAATGAAAACAAATTCAACCAAAAGTGATATGAAAGTGGATGTTTGTTCAAAATGCCATCCATTCTGGACTGGAAACTTAAAAAGAGAAACAACTGGTGGTAGAGCAGATAAATTTAAGAAAAAATACGGAATTCAATAAAAGTACGAAAAAAATAGCAATGAAAATTGCTATTTTTTTTATAAAATTTTATTCATCATAATTTTTTTCTTCTTCTTGCTCTGTTGGATAGTCAGTTTCATCATACTCATATTCATAAGTTATATCCGGTCTTTGCACTCTACTTCTTCTTGGTCTTGTTTTATTAATAATCGTAGTTTGTTGTTCTGCCATATCATCTAAGGTTTCTTTTAGCTCCTTTTTTTCACGTTCTCTTCTACGTTCTTCCTCTTTTTTCTCTTCTTTTTTGTTTTGCATGCTTTTATTTAAAAAGTTATTTACTCTTTCCATTAAATCAGGCATATAATCTAATAGCCTGTCCACAGAAGAACAATGTTCGATTGGTAATAATTTTACACTGTTAGGTTGCACCACTAAAAAAGCAACTGGCGAAATAGAAACTCCTGCTCCACTTCCTCCACCAAATGGTAACCTATACTGAATTGCTTCTTCTTTTTCCTTTTTGGTGTACTCATTAATGGTTTCTCCTTTAAATTCACTTCCTCCTGCCGCAAATCCAAATCCCACTTTAGAAATGGGAATAATGATAATGTTGTTAGAGGTTTCAATTGGTTCTCCTATAATAGTATTGACATCGATCATATCTTTAATACTATTCATAGCTGTAACCATAAGATTTTCGATTGGATGTTCTTGATTCATTTTTATCACTTTTTCCTTTCTTTACAAAAATATATAATACATTTATAATATGTACCATTTTTAGTTCAATTATACAATTCCACTGAATTTGATATAAATTTTTGCTTAAAAAAATAGGTTCAATTCTATACTGATAGTCTTGTGAATTCCACTTTTTTACGAAATGTGACAAAATAATAGAAATAATAGAACTACTACTTGCCACTAAAAAAGCGGTTGTTATAGGACTTTGTAAACCGATTTTTGCTTGCAAATTAAAGTACGAAATGATTGGATGCAGTTTAGATAATATTTTAAGATCGTCCCATCTAAAGTCTTGTTCTAATTTTTTAATATCGATTCTTTCCAAATGCATTTTTCGATATAATTTGTGAATTCTCTGACTGTTTAATTTAAGCTGAAGCCATTTGACTTTTCCAAAAAGATGAAAAGAAAGTCTAATTTCATAACTATGTCTTTTTTTTGTTTCTAAATTGGAAAGAAAAATATCTTTTAGTTGTATCTGAAAAGTTGAGGCTAAAATAAGACATGAAATTAGTAAGAATGAAATAAAAATAGCAAGTAAAATTAAAACTAATATCATAATAACCTCCTTTTATGTTTGTTATTTGATATTAGTTTTACCCTTTTTTTGTAATTTTAAACATTTTTTTATCCAGCAATTCTTTTTGCTTTCTCAACAGTAATATCTCCAAAAAGTTCTTCTTGATTGGTTGTTACTTTATTCCTTCTAGATAGCTCTAAAAGCCCTGTAAAAGCAGTTACTACCTCTTGATGATTACATTTTTGAGAAGAAAATAGTTTGTTAAAAATAAACTTCTTTTTGCGAATTAATTCTTTAAACATAACTTTTACCTTACTTTCCACTGTGTAAGTATCAGTTAACGCAATTTTTTGAATGTTTTTTGCATTTTCATTTAACTTGTGTGCATTTCTTTCTATGAGAGCTCGATAAACATCTGGAATTAATTCTTTGGTATAATTAGTTTCTAATTTTTGTTTTGGAAGTTCAATTACTTCTGGACCTTTAAATACTTTTTGATGGTTGCTTTCTGCACATTCTCTTAATTTTTTGGTAATTTCTTTATATTTTTTATATTCTATAATTCTTCTTAAAAGTTCTTCTTGTGTTAATTCTTTCTCATCTTCTACTTCTGTTGGAAGTAATGTTTTAGATTTTAAATATAAAAGAGTAGATGCCATAATTAAAAACTCACTTGCAATTTCTAAGTTCATCTCTTCCATTTCACTTAAGTAAGCAATATATTGGTCTGTAATTTCACTAATTTTAATATCACAAATATCCATCTTATTTTTATCAATGAGATGGCATAATAAATCTAATGGTCCTTCAAAATTATCAATTTTTATTTTATATTGGTTTGTTTCTAATGTTAATACATTTGGCATAATTCTACTTCCTTTATCACAATGAATTTTATAGAATGGGTTACTATCATAAATCTTCAAAAGCACTTTTAATAGATTCTTTACTATAACCTTTCTTATACAAAAACATTTCTATTTCTTCTTTCTCCATTTGTAATTGTTTTTTAGCTATTATCTTTTTTGCACAGGCTATTTCGTATTCTTCTAATTCTTGCTGATGATTTTCAAAATATGTTTCTATTATATCATTGTCAATTCCTTTTGCAAATAGTTTATTTTTCATTTCTTTTCTAGATAGGGTATTGATTGCTAAAAATTCATGAATAGCTCTTTGCACATAATTTTCATCATTAATATAACCATTTTCCTTTAGATTTTCAATTACCTCATCTAGCAAATCTTCCTCAAAAGAAGAAGAGAACTTTTGTCTTACTTCTTTTTCAGTTCTCTTCTTATATAGAATATATTTCAAGACTTTTGTTTTTGCCTGATCTAGTTCTTCTATATGATACAATGTAAAAACTCCTTTATTTTTTTATTCTTCTGGTTGGTTTTCTTGTTCTTCATCTGCTTTTTCGTCTACAAGACTTTTTTCAAATGCAGCATCATAGTTATTTCTGATTTTGGTTTCAATTTCTTGTGCTATTTCAGGATTATCTGCTAAATATGCTTTTGCATTTTCTCTACCTTGTCCAATTCTGTTTCCATTATAACTAAACCAAGAACCACTTTTTTCAATAATATCTAGGTTGACAGCAATATCTAGAATATTTCCTTCTTTTGAAACACCTTTTCCATAAATAATATCAAATTCAGCTTCTCTAAATGGTGGAGCTACTTTATTTTTTACTACTTTTGCTCTTGTACGATTTCCAACCACTTCTCCATCTTGTTTTATACTTTCAATTCTTCTAATATCTAGTCTAACAGAAGCATAAAATTTTAATGCTCTACCACCTGGGGTTGTTTCTGGACTTCCAAACATAACTCCTACTTTTTCTCTTAACTGGTTAATAAATACAATTACACATTTTGATTTATTAATAACACCTGCTAATTTTCTTAATGCTTGTGACATAAGCCTTGCTTGTAAGCCAACATGGGTATCTCCCATATCTCCGTCAATTTCTGCTTTTGGCACTAAAGCTGCCACAGAGTCTACTACAATAATATCTAAAGCACCACTTCTTACTAATGCTTCTGCAATTTCTAGTGCTTGTTCACCAGTATCTGGCTGTGATACGATTAAATTATCAATATCTACTCCTAAATGTTTTGCATAAATTGGGTCTAAGGCATGTTCTGCATCAATAAATGCTGCTTCTCCTCCCATTTTTTGTGCTTCTGCAATCATGTGAAGTGCAATGGTTGTTTTTCCAGAAGATTCAGGTCCATATACTTCTATAATCCTTCCTCTAGGAATTCCTCCAATTCCTAAAGCAATATCTAAACTAAGTGCTCCTGTTGGAATGGCTTCTACATTCATTGCTGAAAAGTCTCCTAATTTCATAACAGAACCTTTTCCAAATTGTTTTTCTATTTGTCCTAATGCTGCTTCTAATGCTTTCATCTTTTCTTGATTATCATTACTCATTTCTTTTTCCTCCTAGTTTTATAAACGTTTGTTTGTGTTTATTATATCTTATTATTTTTATTTGTCAAGCATTTTTTTATCTTTTTTTATTTTATTTTTTATATATCACTTCCTATACCATTCTTCCAAATGGTAATAAATTCCGTAATGGTTTGGCGAAATCTCTCCCATCAAATTTTGGTTATAGGCTATCATATCATAGTTGCGATATAGTCCAATATAAGGAACTTCTTTACTATAAATTTCAAGAATTCTTTTATATTTTTCTTTTTGCAAACTTTCTTCTGTAATATTATTGAGTTCCTCTAGAATTTCGTAAATTTCTTCATTTTCGTAATTGGCCAAATTTCCTTTTCCCAAAAAGCTAGTTAAATCTGGTGAAAGTGAGGTATTTACTCCTGTTAATAAAATTTCATATTGATGGTTTTTTAAATAATTTTGATAAGTAGTATCTGATATTTGTTCTATGGTAATTTTAATTCCTATATTTTCTAGTTGTGTTTGTATTTCTTTAGCAACTGCCACTCTTTTTTCATCACTTTTTTGAACTGCTAAGCTAAAGTTTAGTGTTCTTGTTCTTCCTTCGATTTCTTTTTGCCAAATGCCATATTCATATTTCCAACCAGCTTCTTGCAAGATATCTTTTGCCTCTCCTACATCTGTTTTTTTATCAAATGTAGCATCTCCTAATAGATAATGTCCTTCTGGCAAAGAAAAGTAAGAAGCTGTGGCTTTATTTTCTAATACAGATGCTGTAATTCTTTCTTGATTCAAACTAAGACTAATAGCTTTCCTTACTTCTGGATATTGCAAAATAGAATCTTCACAATTGAATGCCAAATAGTCATATTCTCTATTTTCATATCCTTTTTTTCCATATCCCATACTTCCTATATATTCTGTTACATTTTCATTGGTAGTATGGATCATATCAATATTTCCTAATTTAAACTCATTATAGATTTCTCCCATTGTTTCATAAATGGAAACTGTAATGGTTTCTAAATTTGCATTTTTTTGATCTATCTTATGCCACTTTGTGTTTTTTACTAGTTGAATTTGATCATCTGTTAGCTTACTAATTTGGTACATTCCTGTTCCTAGTGGAATTTGTGTTAGGTTACTAATTGTTTGGTTTTCATATTGTTTTGCTTGCATAATAGGGAAAATAAGTTGATATTCAAAAAAAGGAATTTCTTTCGTTAATTCTAGCCTAATCGTTGTATCATCTACGATTTCTACTTTTGCAATATCTTTTACATTTTCTATGTAAATAGAATTTTCCTCTTTTTGTAAGGTTTCAATAGAAAATTTCACATCTTCTGCACGAAAACTACTTCCATCTTGCCATGTTACATTTTCTTTTAATTTTAACAAATAACTTTTTTCTCCCACTTTTGTCCATTCTTTCGCTAAACAGTTTTCTATTTTATAATCCTGTGTAATGGTTAATAAAGGTTCAAAAATTAATTGATCTAAGTAGAGAATTTCACGGTTTTTAGTAAGATATGGATGGATGGAATCAAAATCAGAAACACCTAGGCGAATATTGGTAATCATTTGAATCGTTTCATAGCTAATTTCTTTACTTTCTTCTTGTTTAGAAAATGGATTTTTCAAAAGAAAATAGGCTACTCCAATTCCAATCAATAAAATAAAGATAATTACCATAATCTTAATTGAATTTGATTTCATAACTTTCTCCTTGCTTCTTTGTAATCATATACTATCTTTCCACTTTTTTCAATAAAAAATACAAAAAGACACAAAAATAGTAAGATTATTTTTGTGCCCCTATATAAACATGATTGGCTAAAACCACTTATTTTCTACTTTCTACAATTAGTTTAATACCAGTTCGGTCTTCCCCCTCTACTTCAACCTCTGCAAACGCTGGTATACATACTAGGTCTACTCCTGCTGGTGCTACAAAGCCTCTTGCGATTGCCACAGCCTTTACTGCTTGATTTAATGCCCCTGCTCCAATTGCTTGCATTTCTGCTTTGTTTGATTCTTTTACCAAACCCGCAATTGCTCCTGCTACTGAGTTTGGATTTGATTTTGATGAGATTTTTAAAACTTCCATTTTTGCCTCCTATAATTTATTTTTTGTTTCGCGAACAGTTATATTTATATTATATTTTTTTCATTTTGTCTAGTATTTTTTGGAAAAAAGTGGAAGTTTTTATCGTCATTCTTTTTACAAATTTTGTCATTTGCCGTAGAATATTCTTTCTATGCCATAAACCCTATGAGCTTTACTATCTACCTCAAAAATACATGCATTAAAAATTGCTTCTCCTTGTGCTAATTGATACCTTTCTGGTAAAGAAGTTAAAAACCTCTTAATAGACGCTTCTACTTCCATTCCAATAACAGAAGTTTTAGGTCCTGTCATTCCTAAATCTGTAATATATCCCATTCCTTTTTCGGTAATTTCTTCATCTGCTGTTTGAATATGGGTATGAGTTCCTACTAGAATGGTTACCTTTCCATCTAAAAAATATCTCATGGCAATTTTTTCAGCAGTTGCTTCTGCATGAAAATCTACAATGATATAATCTACTTGTTTTTGTATTTGCCCTAAAATCTCTTCTACTTGTGTAAATGGGTTTTCAGATAATACATTCATATCTGTTCTTCCAATTAAATTAATAACTGCAATTTTTTGATTATTCCACTTATAAATACCATAGCCTTTGCCTGGTACTCCTTTTGAATAATTTGCTGGTCTAATTAATTTTGGATGATTGATGAATGTAAAAATATCTTTTTTAGCCCAAGTATGGTTTCCCATAGTAACACAATCGATTGGCAGTTTTAATAATTCATTCCATGTTTTAAAAGTCAGTCCCATTCCCCCTGCAGTATTTTCTGCATTTACTACTATAAAATCAATTTGCCTATCTTCTTTTAATTTTGGCAATACTTGTTTTAACTTTTCTAAACCATTTTCTCCTACAATATCTCCAACTGTTAATATTTTCATTTTCTTTTTCGTCCTTTCTTTTTCTATCATACTATAAAAAGAAAAAATGGTCAAATTAATTTTCTTGATTTTTTTTGCTTGTTATTATATAATAAATAAGTCTTATTTATGCGAATATGCTGGAACTGGCAGACAGGCACGTTTGAGGGGCGTGTGCTTTATATAGCGTGTGGGTTCAAGTCCCACTATTCGCACCATTTTTATGTTTAGAGGAGATTATCTATGAAAGAAGAATTTATTACACTATTAAAAACAGTAAGTAGAGAAGGAATGGATAAGCTCATTGCTTATTTAGAAAAAACAGATTTTTTTAAAGCTCCAGCCAGTACCAGATTTCATGGAAATTATGAAGGTGGTTTGTTAGAGCATAGCTTAAATGTATATCATTTATTAAAAGAAAAAGTATCTCAAAAACCTTATTTGGAAAAGATTGCTCCGTCAGAAGAAACCATTATTTTAACAGCTTTATTACATGACCTTTGTAAAACCAATTATTATACAGTAGATTATCGTAATAAAAAAAATGAGGATGGGGTTTGGGTAAAAGAACCTTATTATGCTGTAAATGACACCATTCCTTATGGACATGGTGAAAAATCAGTTATGATGATTAGCAAATTCATTGATTTAACTATGGAAGAAATGTATGCGATTCGTTGGCACATGGGATTTACAGAACCTAAGGAACTTTATAATACCATTAGCAATGCTTATGAAAAATATCCTTTGGCCTTAGCTTTACATGAAGCCGATTTAGAGGCTTCCTATCTATTAGAATCTAGAAAAGGAAAATAAAGTTTTTATGAAGTTAAGTTATTTAGTTCCTATGACAAATAGGTACCAAAATGTAAAAGAAGTCTTAAAGGCACAGTTTCAGGTGTCTGATAGACTTCTTTTAAAACTAAAAAAATTACAGAAAATTTACTTAAATGGCTGCCCTGTCTATGTTCATCATGCTGTTTTGCCTGGAGATTTAGTTGAGTGTCACTTAGATGATGAAGAGGATAATAGCAACATTGTCCCTACTCAAATCCCTTTAGATATTTTATTTGAAGATGATTCTTATCTTGTTATCAATAAACAAGCTGGAATTCCTATTCATCCTTCTATGGAGCATTATGAAGATAGCCTATCAAATGGTGTTCGCTTTTACTTTGATGAAATAGGGCTAAAAAAGAAAATAAGACCTGTGAATCGTTTAGATAAAGATACAACTGGTCTTGTTGTTTTTGCCAAAAATGAATATATTCAAGAACGTTTGATTGATCAAATGCAAAAAAAAGAATTTACTAAGAAATATCTTGCCATCGTAGAAGGAAATTTAAGCCAAAAGAAAGGAAGTATTTGCCTTCCTATTGCTAGAAAAGAAAACAGTATTATAGAACGCTCTATTTCTGAAAATGGATCTTTAGCCATTACCCATTATACTGTTCTCCAATCCATAAAAAATTTTGACTTAGTTGAATGCATTTTAGAAACAGGAAAAACACATCAAATTCGTGTTCATTTTTCAGCAATTGGGCATCCTTTGCTTTCAGATACACTTTATGGGAAGCCTTCTTCTTTCATTTCTAGACAAGCCTTACACAGTTATCAAATGCATTTTATCCATCCTATTACAAAGCAAAAGGCTTCTTATGAAGCCCCTATTCCTGATGATTTTATGCAAGTTTTAAAAACGATACCCTAAAAAATAATAAAATTTGCGTGAGTAAGTCTATAAGCCGGGTTCTGTCTAGGATAGTCATTTATCTACGATTTACATTACTGCAAATCTCATGCCACCACAATTAGAAGATGACGAGTAGTCTTAGCCTTCTGCTTTCGGTGTTGCTCCAGATGGGG
>CALYAE010000005.1 GCA_944393435.1 uncultured Clostridia bacterium | reverse complement strand
AGTATTTAGCTGAAAATAAAAAGAGTGCTGGATAATTCCAGTACTCTATCACTCAAATGATAACTTGAGAATAATTGCTCAATTTAATATGAGAACTTTTGTTAATTTTGGCTTGACAATTTACATTTTTCATATTTTTATAATGTGCTCATCTTACTGCTTTTGGGTAGCTATTAAAGTCCGGCGCCACAAACCACAACCGAACGAGCATAGTAATTGTCGCTGGAAGTGGTACTGTGGCTGAACGAGAAAAGGCCTGCACCTCCGCGTGGGAATCCGATGTTATTGACACTAGGCCAACCGGAGCTGGACGCTGAATGCCAGCCTGCGCAGCCTGGGTTGGCTACGGTTGCACTTCCTAATGCGTCTCCTCTTTTTGCTGAATCGCTACTGCTTGTGTATAAGTCATAATATCTTGCATTCACTCCTGTTAATCCTGCTGTTCTTACACTTGCAGTTCCTGAAGTACTTTCCCAATTTGATGTATTTAAGATTACTCCTGTGCTATTTCCAGTTGAACTTGTAATTGCTTTTTCATTACTTGGGTTTCCATATCCTGATGCTGATAAAATTGCCATTGCTCCATATTCTGTTGTTTTGATGCAATGCACATCGATTCCATTAGAGCTACTTGTTGCTAACAAAGTACTACTATTAATGGTTTCGGCTAGCCCCATTGCTCCACCTGTTTCTTCCATTTTTCTTACATTTTTCACCCAATTTGCTAAAGTGTCTCTCTTTGTATATTGTGTATTTGGATTTGCTTGCAACGCTGCTTGTACTCCTCCTCCTGAAAGTATTAGCATGATTATCATTAAAATAGCGGTTAATATTATTTTTTTCGTTTTCATTTTTTCATCTTTCCTTTCTTTATTTTTTTAAGTAATTTTTTAATAATTTGTTTTGCTACTTTTTCTTCGTTTCCCCCTTTTCTTTTTTGGCACACAAAAAGGACAGGCTATGTGTTTTTATTTAAACAATAGTCTGCCTTTTTCTATCAAAAATAAAGGTAAGTTTTTACCTTGTTTTTTATTTAATATTTTGTTGATATATATATATATATATATACAGCCTGAGCAGTTTTATGGTTTTTCATTCTTTTACAGTGCCTCTTTCTTTTGTTTTTCTATCATTAAGGTTATCATTAACCTTAACTTTTTGCAATAGTTTTTTCTTTTTTTCGAGAAAATATTTCAATTTTAACTAAAACTTATTTTTTACTATGCTCATTTTTTTGCTCATAAGTTTCATAAAACCAATCTGTACTCTCTCTATATTTGATTGGATCATTTGCTTTTACTAAATTTTTTTGAATGGTAAATAATGCAACAATATAAGCTATGGTAAATGCTTGCTCCCAAAGATAATATAAACCTAAACTTAGCATGCTTTCTCCTTGTACTATGGCAATTCCTAAGGTGATGATATCATAAACCAATAGCCATCCTATGGAAAGTATAGCACAAATATTGTATCTTTTTGCTCGTATTTCATCATATTTTCCCATATATATTCGTGAAATACAAAGAAAAACAAGTGAAATCCCTTCAAAAATCAAGCCAAAATCAAATTCTCCCAATAAAAGAGGAGCTACATAACTTAATATACTAATAGCAATTAATACAAATGCTACCCACGTTTTATTTTTAGCCTTATCTAAATTTACTTGAATAGAAAATTTCATTTCTTCTTCTGTCATTTAACTTTAATCCTCCTTAGCAATCCATTTTTCCTTTTTAGGTAGTTAATAACGTACATTTTGCTCTTCATCAAATAATATGATATCATCTTTATTCAGTTTTTCCCTGTTTTCTTGTATTTTTTTCACTTTTCCTATTTGATAAAGCAGTAGAAAACTAAGTAATAAATGAAGTCCTAAAAGAGCATAAGTTCTCACTTTAAAAACAAAATAGGCTTCCACACATTCGTCGATATAAAACTGTTTTTGGGTTTTAAGGGCTACTCCACCTAATCCAATATCAATTGTTGGTTTCTGATTAGAGGATTCTTCCAATCCTAGCTCTGTGTAAATCTCTTCAAATCTTTCCTCTGTATAAGTTCCATCTAAATTTAATTTGATTCCCAAAAACACAAGCATTGTGATGATAGAAATAAAAAAGATAATAAGTAATCTTTTTCGTAAAATTTCTTTACTTTTAGATACGGAATTAATGATAAGAGTTAGAACTAATAGTAAAAAAATGACAATTCCTTCTACATTGATAAATGTATTTTTTAAATCTTCGATAGGATCTGTAATGGGTGTTTGATAGGTAATAAAATATGCGATGATTCCAATGGTTATGATAACAAGTGAGGTAATAATTAGCATCGCAATATAAGTATTATCTAGTGGTATATAAGTATGATAATAAGAACCCAATCCTCTATAATAGTAAGTTCCGTTATTTTTAAAATTTGGTGTTTCTCCTCTATTTCTAAAAGCCATAATTTATTTTCCCCTCTATTTTCGATTTAAATTCACCCCAATAATTCCTCCAATCATCCCTATTAAAGTTCCAACAGCTAGCATAATGAATGAATTTAAAGTTAAAGAAAAACCTACTAAACACAAACTAGAAGTGAGATATAAAATCACAATATAAAGTAGTCCTACAATGCCTCCATTTAATAAACCGTTTTTTCTAATTTTTCTTGTACTAATTGTACTTCCTATTAAAATACTAACTGCTGAAATGGTATAGATTACCGGCAACATTGTACTTTCTGCTATACTAGTATACGTTAAACAAATTGCATAAATGAGTAATAGAATTACAGATAATACAATTGCAAAAAGGCTTCCCTTTAAAATCCTCAAAATATTTTCTTTTTCCATAAAAAAGGCCTCCTAAACTACTCTTTTTGTTCTATTGTATGTTTTAGTTTGGCCTTTTAGACTTTAATTTGTAAGATTATTATTGCTAGTATTTGACTGTTGATTGGTTTGGCTATTATTGACGCTATTATTATTTTGTTCATTGGTTTGATTATTGTTATTTAAAGTATTAGTTTGCTCATTTGTTTGGGTATTGTTAGTATTGTTTGTATTACTATTTTGATTTTCTGATGGAATCACATAAGTTTCAATATAAGTAATCACATTCATTACCTGATTATCATAAATCATATAGTAGGTTTCTTGTCCTGCTGAAGTAATCGAGTAAACAGAATCTAACGCTACTTGTATTAATTCTCTTCCCTGGCTATCTACTAAGCCATATAAATCTCCTTTTCTTACTACAATTCCTTCATATTCTGGAACAAGTAAAATAGGGTTTGATGTTCCTTGTCCTGCATTTTGATTTCCTGCGCTGCATCCGAAGTCATCATATTCTAGTGCTAAAATTTGTTTTCCTGTTTTATCAAATAGCCCCCATTTATTGTCTCTTTTAGCTGGAATACAATTATCATATAATAAATATTGGTTTTTAATATTATTGCTATTATACTTTGTTCCATCTATTCCAATTTGGTCATACTCTAAGTATAAAACAATGCTTCCATTTTCTGTGATGACACCTTGTTTTTGATTATTGGTTACTAAGTATAAGCCATTATCTTTATCAATTTGTTTAATATTATCATATTCTGGACTGATTTTAGTAGTAGAATTATAAGACATAATTCCCATTTTATTTTCAGCTGTTGTCACAATAAAATCTCTCGTACTCTCAATAAATTTTACACTTGCATACTGGGTTCCTAAAATCTCAGAACCATCTAAGCTATAAACTCCATAATTTCCTTCTGTATTTCTTACTACAATCATATTATATAATAGTGCTTTTTGGTTATGGAAACTAGCATTGCTATCTGCAATTCCTGCATTTTGGAATTGTGCTGTATAGTAAGTAACTAAATATGGCAAGGTAAAGATTGTTACTTGATTTCTTTGGCTATCATAAGCCATGGAGATATTAAAAGCAATCCTTGCTCCTTCTATGGTTGTACATAATTGATCATTAATCATTTTAACAGGTTCGTCAATTTCATAATATTCATAGTCAGTATTTCCGTCTAATACAATTTTATAGATTTTGTTAGAATCCAAACTAAAGGATGCTACCTCATTTGTAGATTGCACATAGCATTTGGTTCTATCTTCTTCATATTGTTTGTAATCACCATTAGCTGATTCATATCCCACATATCTTGCAAAATTACGGATTGGAATATAAACTTTTCCTTCTTCAAACACTAAAACATCTTTTAGGGCGCTATTGGTTTGTCCATCTAATGAGATTTTTAGCTCTGTGGTTTGAATATAGTACATAAGTACAACTAGTCCAATGCTAAGTAGTAATAGTAGTACTAAAATGATAGCAATTACTTTCATCCATTTTTTTGCTTTTAATTGTTCTTCTGTCTGATTATCATTTTGACCAATTAAATCATTCATATCTTTTCCCCATTTCTTTTGTTTATTTTTCATAACCATATTGATGATAGAATTCTTTTTTGAAATTTATTAAATTGTCATGCTCTATTTCTATTCTAACTCTTTCCATTAATTTCGTCAAGAACCTTAGGTTATGAAGAGATAATAACCTTACTCCTAAAATCTCATTTGCTTTTACTAGATGCCTAATATAGGCTCTTGTATAATTTTTGCAAGTATAACAATCACATTCTGGGTCTAATGGAGTAAAATCTCTTTCATAGGTTGCATTTCTATCTGCTACTTTTCCATTCCATGTCATAGCGGTTCCATTTCTTGCAATTCTGGTAGGAAGTACACAATCGCACATATCAATTCCTGCAAGGGCTGCTTCTATCAAATAATCTGGCGATCCAACTCCCATTAAATATCTCGGCTTATTTTCTGGCATAAGTGGTGCAGTATAATATAACATTTTTAAGAATTCCTCTTTTGGTTCTCCTACACTAATTCCGCCGATAGCATAGCCCGGAAAATCTAGCTCGATTAAATCTTTTGCTGACTTTTGTCTTAAGTCTTCATAAAATCCGCCTTGTATAATTCCAAATAAGGCTTGTTTATCTGTATTTTTATGAGCTTGTTTACAACGCTTTGCCCATCTTGTAGTTCTTTCCATAGATTGTTTGGTATATTGGTATGTTTCTGGATATTTTACACATTCATCAAAAGCCATAATAATATCTGCGCCTAATGCTTCTTCAATTTCCATAACA
>CALYAE010000004.1 GCA_944393435.1 uncultured Clostridia bacterium | reverse complement strand
TCCATAACATTTGCCCAAATATTTCTTGCTGAATTAGGATAATATAATGTCCATTCATTTGATTTTCCAAAACCGTACCATGTTGCTGCCGCATAATATGGAGTATATCCACAAAGCCATTTATGCCTTGCTGCATCTGTTGTACCAGTTTTAGCTGCTACATCCATGCCAGAAATAGCACATGCACTAGCTGTTCCTTGGGAACCTGTAACAACATCTGTTAAAATATCTGATATAATAAAGGCATTTGCTTCTGATATTACTCTTCTAGTTTCTTGTGTTGACTCCACTACTGTGTTTCCTTCTGAATCTACTAATTTTTCATAAAAAGTTGGTTCAATATATTCTCCACCATTAGCTAAGCAAGCATAAGCTGCTGCCATTTGTAATGGGCTAGACCCATGTGTTTGACCACCAATTGCTAATGTAAGTCCATTATCTTCTTCTTTGGTATACGTGGTTAAACCAAATTCATGTAAATAATCAATTCCAGTACTAATTCCTACATTAGATAAAATTTTCATATTGACAATATTAGAGGAAACTTCAATTGCTTTTCTTACTGTACATAATCCCATATAATATTGCCCTGCATTTTGAGGTCTATAGCCTAAGCCTGGAAAATCTGTTACATTATCATTATAAATAGTAGAAGCCGTAATTACTTTTTCTTCTAGACCTGGTGCAATATTGACAAGTGGTTTAATGGCAGAACCTGTTTGTGGATAATTATCTACTGCATAATTCCAATTACGTCCCCCATCTTGCTGTAAATCTCCACCCAATGCTACTACTTTTCCATTAGTATGGTCAATTACTACCATACCTGCATTAGTTCTATAAGTTACTTTTTTAGACTTTCCATTTTCATCTTTTTCTGTAACAGTACGTTCTTGCACATAAGCATCCTTTGCCATTTCTTTAATTACAATATCTTGAATCTCAGAATCTTGAGTGGTATAAAGTTTATATCCTCCAGATTTAATCATAGATACTGCTGCATCATAATCTAAATCTTTTGCTTCTGCCAAGTCTTGTGCTACTTCCCTAATTGCGGTTTCAACAAAATAAGATGTTGATCCTATTTCTATTTTTCCTTTTTTAAATTCAAGTCCGTTTTCTACTTTTTCTACTGCTTCATTATATAGTTTTTCTGCCTCTTCTGGATCATCACTAATTCTATTTTGTTCTTTCATAAAGTCTAATACTAGTTTAGTTCTTGATTTTATTAATTCGGAATGGTCATTTTCTTCATCATATGGGTCATACATATTTGGAGCGTTATTAATTCCTGCTAAGAATGCAGATTCTGCTAGGTCTAAGTCTTTGGCAGATTTGTCGAAATAATAGGTTGCACCATATTCTACACCATGAAGGTCATTGCCACCAACAAATATAACATTTAAATAGGTTTCTAATATTTGTTCTTTGGTAAGCATTTGTTCTATTTGGTATGCTCTAGACATCTCACGAATTTTTCTTTCTACACCTGCCATACCAGTATCTGCTTTATCTTTCATAAGGTTTTTTACTAATTGTTGGGTAATAGTACTACCACCACCAACATCTGAAGTTCCACTATTAAAAATATAACTAATAGTTGCCTTTGCTGTTCTTAGAATATCTACACCAGAATGTTCATAAAACCTTTTATCTTCTATGGCAATATAGGCATTTGCTGTATATTTTCCCATTTGGTCTAATGTAACATTTTTTCTATTGCCATCACCTTCTTCTGCTGAAAGTTTTGTCATTAAACCTTCACTAGAGTCATATACTTCAGTATTTTCTTTTGCTATTAAATCTTCTGCATTAATAGCCCATGTATCGCTAAAGAAAATACCTGCAAATACACCAACTCCAGCTAAACCACAAAGCACAATTAATAAAAAGAAAATTAAAATTACCTTTTTTAATTTGGAATGTTTTTTCTTTTTCTTATTTCCCTTTGTATTTACTTTTTGAGTTTCTTCTTTATCATTTCTTGTCTTCTTTTTTGTTTTGCTTGGTTCAATTTTATATTGTTTTGTATTACTACTTGTTTTAGTATTTTTTTTATTTCCCATTGGATATCCTCCTTGGCTAAATTTTAACACAATTATTATATAATATATTCTGAAAAAAGCAAAGTATTTTAAGAAATTTTTAAGTTTTCATAAAATTTAATGCATAATAAAAAGTAGTTTTTGGCATATACACGATTGTTTTGCAACTACCTATCACAAGGAAAGAGGAATTTTCTATCCAAAAATTCCTCTTTTTTTAACTGGTGGCTGTTCATTCATTGTTTTAGCAAGTTCTACTAAAAGATTTCTTTGTTCTTGTGTTAATTTTTTTGGAACTTGAACTACTACTTGGAAAATAAAATCACCTTGACCACTTCCATTTAAATTTTTAAATCCTTTGCCTCGAATAACAAATTTTGTTCCGGTTTGTGTACTATCTGGAATTCTATAATTTTCCATGGTTCCATCTACCATAGGAATTTTAAGTTCTGCCCCTAAAGTTGCTTGAGTAAAAGTAATTGGAATATCGCAAAGTACATTATTACCTTTTCTTGTATAAATACTATGTCGTTTTACATGCACAGTAATATACAAATCTCCTTTTCCTCCGCCATTTTCTCCAGGTTCTCCCTCTCCTCTTAGCACAATGGTTTGGTTATCATCTACTCCAGCTGGAATTTTGACAGATAATCTTACTTGATTACGTACAGTTCCTTTTCCTCTACAATTTTCACAAGGTTCTTTAATAACTTTACCTGTTCCATGGCAATTACTACAAGTTCTCATAGTCTGCATTTGCCCTAAAATAGTAGTTTGTACTTGTTTAATCTGTCCTGTTCCATGGCATACACTACATGTTTCTGGATGTGTTCCAGGTTTGCTACCTTCTCCATGACAGGTAGGACAGGTTTCACGTCTATTAATTGTGACATATCTTTCTGTACCTAAAAAAGATTCTTCAAAGCTAATTTCTAAATCATATCTTAAATCGGCTCCTTTTCTTGCTGCATTTTGTCTACTAGCCCTTGAGCCACCTCCAAAACCTCCTCCAAAGAAAGAAGAGAAGATATCTCCTAAGTCGCCAAAATCGCTAAATCCATCAAAGCCTGTTGAATAAGTGTAGGTGCCATTTCCAAATGGTCCACCTGCACCTCCACCAAAGCCTTGTGGACCATCTGGTCCAAACTGATCATACATGCGTCTTTTTTGGCTATCTGATAAAGTCTCATAAGCCTCATTTACTTCTTTAAACTTTGCTTCGGCTTCTTGTTTATTATCTGGATTTGCATCTGGATGATATTTTTTAGCAAGTTTACGATAAGCCTTTTTTATTTCATCATCACTTGCATTTTTATTTACACCTAATACTTCATAATAATCTCTTTTTGCCATTTTCCTTCCTCACCATTTGCCATTTTTGTTAGCTGTCACCATTGGGGACGTTCTTTGTTAGTGACACTTTTGTCACTTTTAAGGAACGTCCCCTTAGTGACACTTAATTTCTATTTATCTTCTTCTACCTTATAGTCTGCATCATGAATATTTCCATTTTCATCTGCATGAGGTCCTTGTGAATCAGCTCCGGCATTTTCCCCTGCATTAGCATTTGCGTTAGCTTGGTTAGCAGCTGCTGTTTGTTTATATAATTTTTCTGTAATAGAGTAAAATACGGTTGTTAATTTTTCTGTTGCTGATTTAATTGCTTCTACATCTGATCCTTCTAGTGCTTTTTTAACATTTGCAATTTCTGTTTCTGCCTTTGCTTTTTCTTCTCCACTAATTTTGTCGCCTAATTCTTCGATTGTTTTTTGGCAGTTATATACTAAACTTTCTGCATTGTTTCTAGCTTCAATTTCTTCTTTTCTCTTTTTGTCTTCAGCTGCATGTGCTTCTGCTTCTTTTACTGCTTTTTCAATATCTTCTTCAGAAAGGTTAGTACTTGCTGTGATAGCTACTTGTTGACTATTTCCTGTTGCCATATCTTTTGCAGATACGTGTACAATTCCGTTTGCATCAATATCAAAAGTTACTTCAATTTGTGGTACACCACGTGGTGCTGCTGGAATTCCTGTTAATTGGAATCTTCCTAAAGTTTTATTGTCTGCTGCCATTTCACGTTCACCTTGTAATACGTGAATTTCCACACTTGTTTGACCATCTGCTGCTGTTGAGAATACTTGTGATTTTTTAGTTGGAATAGTTGTATTTCTTTCAATTAATTTCGTAAATACTCCACCTAATGTTTCAATACCAAGTGATAATGGTGTTACATCTAGTAATACTAAGTCTTTTACATCTCCTGATAATACACCACCTTGAATAGCTGCACCAATTGCAACACATTCATCTGGGTTGATACCTTTGTCTGGTTCCTTTCCTGTAATTTTCTTAACAGCTTCTTGAACAGCTGGTACTCTTGTAGAACCACCAACTAATAATACTTTATGCAAATCTGCTGCAGTAATTCCTGCATCTTTCATAGCTTTTTCTACTGGTTCTTTTGTTGCTTCGATTAAGTCATGAATTAATTCTTCAAATTTTGCTCTTGTTAATGTTACATCCATATGTTTTGGTCCAGTAGCGTCAGCTGTAATAAATGGTAAGTTAATTTGTGTTTGTTGTACACCAGAAAGCTCAATTTTAGCTTTTTCTGCTGCTTCTTTTAAACGTTGCATTGCCATTTTATCTGTAGATAGATCAATACCATTTGATTTTTTGAATTCTGTTACTAAATAATCAATAATTCTTTGGTCGAAGTCATCTCCACCAAGTCGTGTATTTCCGTTAGTTGCTAATACTTCAAATACACCATCACCAATATCTAGAATAGAAACATCAAATGTTCCTCCACCTAAGTCATATACCATAATTTTTTGGTCTTGATCTTCTTTATCCATACCGAAAGCTAAAGCTGCTGCTGTTGGTTCATTAATAATTCTTAATACTTCAAGTCCAGCAATTTTACCAGCATCTTTAGTTGCTTGTCTTTGGCTATCGCTAAAATATGCAGGTACTGTAATAACAGCTTGTGTAACTGGCTGTCCTAAATAATTTTCTGCATCTGTTTTTAATTTTTGTAGAATCATAGCTGAAATTTCTTGTGGAGAGAATTCATCTCCTTCAATTTTTACTTTTCTATTAGTTCCCATATCTCTTTTAATAGAAATAACAGTATTTTCTGGATTAGTAACTGCTTGACGTTTTGCAATTTGTCCTGCTCATCTTTCTCCTTTCTTTGAAAATGCCACTACCGCTGGTGTTGTTCTATTTCCTCCTGCATTTGGCATTACAACAGGCTCTCCTCCTTCCATAACCGCAACACATGAATTTGTTGTTCCTAAG
>CALYAE010000003.1 GCA_944393435.1 uncultured Clostridia bacterium | reverse complement strand
TGAAACCAGAGAAAGACGGATTATTCTGTGAAAGAATATTTGGTCCAACAAAAGACTGGGAATGTCACTGTGGAAAATACAAAAGGGTAAGATACAAAGGTATAGTTTGTGATAGATGTGGTGTTGAAGTAACCAAATCAAAAGTAAGACGTGAAAGAATGGGCCATATTGAACTTGCGGCACCAGTTGCTCATATTTGGTATTTTAAAGGAATTCCAAGTAGAATTGGATTAATACTTGATATTTCACCAAGAAACTTAGAAAAAGTAATTTATTTTGCATCATACATTGTAACAGATAAAGGAACTAGTGAATTATCCAAATATCAAGTATTATCAGAAAAAGAATATCGAGATGCAGAAGAAAAATATGGTAAAGGTTCTTTTAAGGCCGAAATGGGAGCAGAGGCCATTGAAAAACTATTAAAAGAAGTTGATGTAGAAAAACTATCAGCAAAACTAATAAAAGAACTTGAAAAAGCAAGTGAACAGAAAAAAGCAAAAATAGTAAAAAGATTAGATACTATAGATGCTTTTAGATTATCAGGAAATCGTCCTGAATGGATGATAATGAATGTTATTCCTGTTATTCCACCAGATTTAAGACCAATGGTACAATTAGATGGTGGTAGATTTGCAACATCAGACTTAAATGATTTATATCGTAGAGTTATTAATAGAAATAATCGTTTAAAAAGATTGCTAGAATTAGGTGCACCAGAAATTATTGTACGTAACGAAAAAAGAATGTTACAAGAAGCAGTAGATGCTCTAATTGATAATGGAAGACGTGGAAGACCTGTAACAGGTGCTGGTAATAGAGCATTAAAATCTTTATCAGACTTATTAAAAGGAAAACAGGGAAGATTTCGTCAAAACTTACTTGGTAAACGTGTTGACTATTCTGGACGTTCTGTTATCGTAGTAGGACCAGAACTAAAACTATATCAATGTGGTGTGCCAAAAGAAATGGCAGTAGAATTATTTAAACCATTTGTTATGAAAGAATTAGTAGGACGTGGTATTGCCCATAATATCAAAAATGCAAAAAGAATGGTAGAAAGATTAAGACCAGAAGTATGGGATATTCTAGAAGATGTTATCAAAGATCATCCAGTACTTCTAAACCGTGCACCAACTCTACATAGACTTGGTATTCAAGCATTTGAACCAGTCTTAGTAGAAGGTAGAGCAATCAAACTTCACCCATTAGTATGTACTGCATTTAACGCAGACTTTGATGGTGATCAAATGGCAATTCACTTACCATTATCACCAGAAGCACAAGCAGAAGCAAGATATTTGATGCTTTCTGTGAATAACTTACTAAAACCACAAGATGGTAAACCGGTAACAGTACCTACCCAAGATATGATTTTAGGTGCTTACTATCTAACCATGGAAGTTCCTGGGGAAGCAGGAGAAGGAAATTATTACTCTTCTCCAGAAGAAGCAGTGATTGCTTTAGCAAATCATGAATTAAGTCCACATAGCAAAATTTTTGTTAGAATTCAAAAAGAAATAGATGGAAAATTAGAAACAAGAAAAGTAGAAACTACGGTAGGAAGACTTATCTACAATGAAGGAATTCCACAAAACTTAGGGTTTGTAGATAGAACCAAGAAAGAAAACTTACTAGAGCCAGAAATTAATTTTGCAGTTTCTAAGAAAAATTTAGGAAAGATTATTGCAAAATCAATTAATGTTAATGGATTAAGTGCAACAGCGCAATTACTTGATTATATTAAATCCATGGGCTTTAAACACTCTACCACAGCTGGTATTACTGTATCTGTTGATGATGTTCAAGTACCAGAAGCAAAAAAAGAAATCTTAGCTCGTGCAAATGAGGAAGTAAATAATGTATTAAAACAATACAAACGTGGTTTAATTACCAACGATGAACGTTACAGTTCTGTAATTAAAATCTGGGAAAAAGCAACAGATGATGTTACAGAAGCTATGAAAAATAACTTTGATGAATTAAACCCAGTATATATGATGAGCCAATCTGGAGCAAGAGGTAACTTAAACCAATTAAGGCAAATTGCAGGTATGCGTGGTCTTATGGCAAGTACCACTGGTAAAACAGTTGAAATTCCAGTTACTTCTTCTTTCCGTGAAGGTTTAGATGCACTAGAATACTTTATTTCAGCACACGGTGCTAGAAAAGGACTCGCAGATACCGCTTTAAGAACAGCAGACTCTGGATACTTAACAAGAAGATTAGTAGATGTTTCACAAGATATTATTGTACGTGAAGATGATTGCGGAAGTCATGAAGGAATTATCGTAGAAGACATTAAAGATGGCAATCAAATTATTGAAAAACTAGAGGAAAGATTAATTGGTAGATATCCACTAGAAACCATTATTGATCCTACTACCAAAGAAGTGATTGCAGATACTAATACCATGATTACTGAAAAGATTGCAAACAAAATTATCAGCACAGGAATGGAAAGAGTACCAGTACGTTCTGTACTTGGTTGCCATACTAAACATGGTGTATGCCGTAAATGTTATGGTATGGGATTAGCAACCCGTGATGAAGTAAATATCGGAGAATCTATTGGTATTATTGCAGCACAATCTATTGGTGAGCCTGGTACGCAGCTTACTATGAGAACAATCCACTCTGGAGGTGTTGCAGGTGTAGCAGATATTACGCAAGGTCTTCCAAGAGTTGAAGAGCTATTTGAAGCTCGTAAACCAAAGGGATTAGCAGTTATTACTGAAATCGATGGAACTGTTAAAGTAGTAGAAGATAAAAAGAAGAAAGAAATCATTGTTACTTCTGATGATAACTCTAAAACTTATACCATTCCATTTAGATCAAAACTACGTGTCAAAGATGGTGATTTTGTTGAAGCAGGAGATCCATTAATTGAAGGAGCTATTAATCCAAATGAAATTTTAGCAATTAAAGGTGCAGAAGGTGTATATGACTACCTAATTCAAGAAGTTCAAAAAGTTTATCGTAACCAAGGTGTGGATATCAATGATAAACATATTGAGGTAATTGGTAGACAAATGCTTAAAAAAGTAAAAATTGAAGACAACGGAGACACTGATATGTTCGCTGGTTCTTTAGTAGATGTTCATGAATTTGAAGAGAGAAATAAGAAAGCACAAGAAGAAGGAAAACGCCCAGCAACAGCAAAACGTGTACTTTTAGGAATTACCAAAGCAGCTTTAGCAACCGATAGCTTCCTATCAGCAGCTTCTTTCCAAGAAACAACAAGAGTATTAACAGAAGCCGCTGTAAAAGGAAAAGTAGACGAATTAATTGGATTAAAAGAAAATGTAATTATTGGTAAACTAATTCCAGCAGGAACTGGTCTTCCAGTATATAAAAATACGCATATCAATACAGAGGAAAATGAAGAAAATGCATAAAATAAAAGGATGCTACTAAAAAACTAGTAGCATTCTTTTTTATGAAAATGGAAGGCTTTATGGAAAATTTTTGAAATTTTTTAGAAAAAATTGTAACAAAATGAGAAAAGATAACTCATATCTTACAAAGGGGGATATATTATGCAGAATATGGAGCAAATTTATGAAGAATATTCAAAACAAGTTTATAAATATTTATTCTGCTTAACACATAATGATAGCTTGTCAGAGGAGTTAACACAAGAAACATTTTATTTAGCAGTAAAAAATATCCATCGATTTAGAGGAGATTGTAAAATATATGTCTGGCTTTGTCAGATAGCAAAAAACTTATGGTATAAAGAATTAAAAAAGAAGAAAAAGAAAGAAGTAGCATTATCAGAAATTCAAGAGATTGCTTTAGGCACAGAACATAATTTAGAAGAACAGATGATAGAAACTCAAGAAACAAAGAAACTATATGAAGAAATTGCAAAATTAGATGAGATTACAAGACAAGTTATTTATTTAAGGATAACTGGAGAAATGAGCTTTAAAGAAATCGGAGAAATTATGCAAAAGAGTGAAACATGGGCAAGAGTTACTTTTTATAGAGGAAAACAAAAAATAAAGGAGAGTGGTAAAAATGAAGAGTAAGCAAAATTGTAAAATAGTACAAGATTTATTACCAAACTATATTGAGAAATTAACAAATGAAGAAACAAATCATTTTATTGAGAATCATATTGAAAATTGCGAGGAATGCACAAATGTACTAAAAAATATGAATGGGGATCTTCAGCTAGAAAAAATTAACCAAAACAAAGAAATTAAGTACTTAAAGAAATTAAAAAGAAGAAACAATATCATTTATTACTTTATTTTACTGATAGTAGTACTGGTTTTAGGTGTTATAGTAGCATTTTTTACCACTGCTACAATTCCTTATAATGAGAATAACGAGTTAGATTATTGGGAGGGATTTAAAAATTGGCTTTTTCCACGTAAAGTTCTGCCTTCAGATATTAGTAATATGGTGCTTCTTACTGGGTTTGATACAGACGTTCAAAATGACGAAAGTTTTCAAAGCATTTGGATATTCACTTTTGATAAAAAAGATAAATGTATAGGTGCTAAAATAATATATATAGGACTGCCAGAAGAAGAAATACAAGATAGATATGAAAACTGGACTTCTGGAATGTATATGCCAAATGTAACACCAATGATAGGAGATGTTAAAATAGAAGATGGAAAGCTAAGTGCTAGTCTTAACGTATATAATGGTCGTAGCAGAGAAGAAATACGTAACTATCATCCAGATGCAATAGAAATATAAAAAATAGGGGATACAATTACGTATCCCCTAATCAATACAGAAGGTAGCAAAAAGGTTAGCTCAAAAATCAGAATTTGTTGTTTAAAGTTCATGAATTATAACTAAATCAAAATTGACAAAACTACCAAAACAGTGTAAAATAGTACATGAAAAAAGAACAAAGGAGGCATTTATGCCGAGTAACAACAGTAAAAAAATATTTGAGGTTATCATTTCAAGAACAAAAATCTATTTAATCCTAATTGCTATTTTATTAGGATTCATTTGCATTTTAAATATTGATTATATGGTGCCTGCTATTTTAATCTATATTTTAATTCTGATTTATACTTATTGGAGTAACAAAAAAAGAAGAACCGAACTTTCAGAACACTTACAAGATTTAACGATTCATGTAGATAAAGTGGCAAAAAACACTTTAATTAATTCACCATTTCCTTTAATTATTGCAGAAACCAATGGAAATATTATATGGAAAAGCACAAAATTTACCACTGAATTTGCAAATACGGATATCACGGTAGCTTTAAATGATTTATTAAAAGAAATTAAACTAGAAATTGAAAACAATGAAGAAAATCCAGAAAAGAGTGTTCATAAAGAATTAGAAGTAGGAAATAAAATTTATGAAATTCTAGGAAAATATACAAAATCTAAAGATGAATACATGTTAACCTTGTATTTTCTAGACGAAACAAAAAATGTAGAATTAAGTCAAAAATATGAGGGCTCTCAAATTTGTGTTGGCGTTATCATGATTGATAACTTTGAAGAATTAAGTCAAAGGGTAAAAGATGAAGAAAAACCAGGTTTACTTGCTCAAATAGAAAAAACAATTTATGATTGGGCTTCTACCTTTGAAGGATTAGTTGTTAAATCAGAAAGAGATACTTTTGTCTGTATTTTTGAAAATAAATATTTGCCAGAATTAGAAGAAAAAAAATTTAATATTTTAGATACCATCAAAGAAATAGAATTATCTAGTAAAATGCAAATTACCTTAAGTATTGCAATATCTAATGAAGGAGAATCCAATTACGAAAAATATAAAGGAGCACAAGCAGGGTTAGACATTGCATTAGGAAGAGGTGGAGATCAAACCGTTGTAAGAACAAATGGAAAATATCAATTTTTTGGTGGAAGAGCTCAAGAGTTAGAAAAAAGAACAAAGGTAAAAGCAAGAATTGTATCACATGCTTTAGAAGAATTAATGAAAGAGTCCAAAAACATCATGATTATGGGACATACCAATCCAGATATAGATTCTGTGGGAGCAAGCATGGGACTTTATCGCTTAGCACAAACCCTAGGTGCAGAAAGTTATGTGGTTTTAAATAATCCGGGAGTAACCCTAGAAAACTTTGTAGAAACAGTAAAACAAGAAAAAGAATATGAAGAAGTTTTGATTAATAAAGCAGAAGCTCTTTCTAAAATAACTTCTGACACTTTATTAATTATTGCAGATACTCATAAACAAAATTATGTGGAGGTACCAGAACTATTAGAAGAAACAAGTAAAATAGTTGTGATTGACCACCATAGGAAAAGTCCAGATTACATTGAAGATGCGATTCTTACTTTCCATGAAGTATATGCATCATCAGCATCAGAATTAGTAACAGAGATATTAGAATATGCACAAAAAGAGGTAGAATTAACTACAATCGAAGCAGAGGCACTTTATGCAGGCATTATGATGGATACCAAAAACTTTACTTTTAAAACAGGTGTTAGAACTTTTGAAGCAGCAGCATATTTAAGAAAATGCGGTGTAGATATTATTAAAGTAAAAAAATGGTTCCAAAGTGATTTAAAAACCTATAACAAAATTTCTAAAATTGTAGAAAACGCAGAAATTATCAATGATACTATTGGCATTTCTATTTATGAAGAAAATGATAAAGATGCAAATTTAGTTTGTGCTAAAGCAGCAGATGAATTATTAACTATTAGCGATATTACAGCATCTTTTGTCATTGGAAAATTAGGTGATAAAGTATGTATTAGTGGTCGTTCTATCGGAGATATTAACGTACAAGTCATTTTAGAAAAACTTCGGAGGAGGCGGACATATTACTTTAGCCGGAGCACAAGTAGAAGGTATGACAATGGAAGAAGTAAAGCAAGAATTAATGAACAGAATTAATGAATATTTTAGCGAGATTTCAAGCTAATTCGCCAAAAAGGACCGTCCCTGATGGTAAAAGGAGGAAAAAAATGAAAGTAATTTTATTAGCAGACATCAAAGGAGTAGGAAAAAAAGATGAAGTGATTAATGCTAGTGATGGCTATGCAAGAAATTTCCTATTTCCTAAAAAGTTAGCATTAGAAGCAAATGCAGAAAATATGAATCAACTAAAAGCAAAACAAAATTCAAATCAGTACAGAAAGTCACAGGAAAAACAAGAGGCACAAAAAATTGCTGAAAAGTTAAAAGGAATTTTACTTAAAATTCCTGTAAAATCCGGAGAAAACGGAAAGATTTTTGGTTCGATTACTTCTAAGGAAATTGCAGATTATTTAAAAGAGCAATATCAAATAGAAATTGATAAAAAGAAAATAGAATTAAAAGAACCAATTAAAACTTTGGGAAGTTTTACTGTACAAATTAAATTATATGAAGGTGTAGTAGGAAATTTAAAATTGCAGATGATTTCCCAATAATCAAGACATGAAATAGGGGGCTAAAATATGGAACTAGGTAGAATTCCGCCACATGATATAGAAGCAGAACAAGCAGTAATTGGTAGTATGCTTACAGATAAGGATGCTATTATGTCAGCAGTAGAAGTATTAAAAGAAACAGATTTTTATCGTGAAGATAATAAAATTATCTATGAAGCAATTCTAAATTTATATAATCGCGCAGAGCCTGTGGATATTATTACTTTGAAAACAGAGTTACAATCTATGAAACAGCTAGAAGCAGTTGGTGGCTTAGAATATATTGCACAGCTTCCAGATAAAGTTCCTACCACTGCCAATGTGGAGCAATATATCAAAATTGTGGAAGAAAAATCTGCTTTAAGGGCATTAATTAAAACGGCAAATGAATTAATTACATTAGGGTATGACCAAACACAAGAAGTAGAGGATATTTTAGATACTGCAGAACATAAAATTTTTGATGTGATTCAAAATAGAAATCAAAAAGGGTATTCTTCTATTAAAGATATTTTAGTAGATTCTTTTACTCAGTTAGAACAATTATATAATCAAAAACAGCATATTACAGGTGTGCCGACTGGTTTTGCAGATTTAGATTATATTACAGCCGGGCTACATCCATCAGACTTAGTTATTGTAGCGGCAAGACCTGCTATGGGAAAATCAGCTTTTGCCTTAAATATTGCCTCGAATGCAGCAGTTAGAGCCAATACTCCAGTAGCTATTTTTAGTTTAGAAATGTCAAAAGAGCAAATGACAAACCGTATTTTATGTAGTGAAGCAATGGTAGATAGTAATAAAGTAAGAACTGGTAAAATAGAAGATGATGATTGGCAAAAATTAGCTGAGGCTTCAGGAGAGCTTTCACAAGCACAAATTTTTATTGATGATACACCTGGTATTTCTATTATGGAAATACGTGCAAAATGTAGAAAAATGAAATTAGAAAAAAATATAGGAATGGTAGTGATTGATTATATTCAACTAGTCCAAGGAAGTAATAGAAAAGGAGGAAGTCGTGAGCAGGAGATTTCAGAAATAAGTCGTTCTTTAAAAATTCTAGCAAAAGAAATTGGTGTTCCTGTTATTGCACTTTCACAGCTTTCTAGATCAGTAGAACAAAGACCAGACCATAGACCAATGCTTTCTGACCTTCGTGAATCAGGAGCAATCGAACAAGATGCTGACATTGTTATGTTTTTATATCGTGATGATTATTATCATGAAGATTCTGAAAAGAAAAATATTGCAGAAGTAATTCTGGCAAAACATAGAGCAGGTTCAACAGGAACTGTGGAGCTTTTATGGCTTGGAAGTTATACCAAGTTTGCAAATTTAGAAAAATATAGAGAATAGTGATTAAAAATGTTAAGGAATAAAATTTTAAATACCATCAAAAAATATGCTCTCCTCCAAAGAGGAGATAAAGTTTTAATTGGAGTATCTGGTGGACCGGATTCGATGTGTCTGCTAGATGCTTTGTATCATTTAAGAGAAGAATTACAAATAGAATTGATAGTAGCACATGTAAACCATGGCATCCGTAAGGAAGCAGATGAAGAAACTCTTTATGTGCAAAACTATTGTAAGCAAAAACAAATCGACTGCTTTATAAAAAAAGTGGATGCCGTCAAATTAGCAAACTTAGAAAAGCTAGGGCTAGAAGAAATGGGCAGAAAAATTCGCTATGACTATTTTGCAGAAGTTGCGAAAAAAGAACAAGCAAATAAAATTGCAACAGCCCATAATGCAAATGATAATAGTGAAACTGTTTTGATGAATTTCTTAAGAGGAAGCAGTATTACAGGGCTAAAAGGAATTGAATTTAAAAGAACATTAGGTAAAATTGATTTGATAAGACCCTTAAGAGAATGTAGCAGACAGCAGATAGAAGAATACTGCATAAAGGAGCAATTAGATCCTAAAATTGATTTATCTAATTTCGAAAATGATTATACAAGAAATAAAATTAGAAATCAGCTCATTCCCTATTTACAAAAAGAATTTAATCCTAACATTATGGAAGGTTTAAATCGTATGTCACAGTTAGCCAAAGAAGAAGAAGAGTATTTTACACAAATTATTAGCAAAGAGTATGAAAATCTAAAAATAGGGGAAAATGAACAAGAAATTATTTTAGATTTAAAACGATTTAATGATTTACCTAAAGTGATAAAGGCAAAGTTACTTTTTTATACAATTGGCCAGCTTTTAGGAACAAGTAGTGGAATTGAGAAAATACATATTGAAGATATAATCAAACTATGTCAAAACAATATTGGGAATAAATATTTAACTCCTAAGAAGAATATAAAAATTTTAGTGGAAAAAGGAAAAATATTTTTTATCAATTTAAAATAAACCTTCCGTAAGCAAAGCCTTGGTACGACTTAATTTGACAAGTGAAAGTTTTGTAAAAACTCTTGCAATTCTAAAAGTGATATGGTATAGTCTAAATGTTAAAAAAGGATAAGGAGGAAATATTTTGAAAAATAGTATGAAAACACTGGCTATGTGGCTAGTGATAGGAATTATTTTATTTGTATTAATTACTTCCATCATGGAAAATACAGATAATAAATTGGCTTATTCTGACTTAATTGCAAAAGTAGAAGCAGGAGAAGTACAAGAAATTGTATTATCAGCAGATGGAACAAAAGCAGAAGTAAAATTAAAAAATGAAAACTTCTCTAAAGAAGTGAATATCCCAAGTGTAGAAAATTTAATGGATAGCTTAAACGAAAGCATGAAAGCAGGTACGATTGTAGTAAATGAAAAATCACAATCTATTTGGATGGTTATTTTAAGTTTACTTACTCCATTTGGATTACTCATTATTTTCTTCATTTTCTGGTTTTTACTTATGGGAGGAGCGCAAGGTGGAGCAGGTAGCGGCGGCGGAAAAACAATGTCATTTGGAAAAAGCCGTGCTAGAATGATTAATCCAACCGATAAAAATAGAGTAACATTTGATGATGTTGCTGGTGTGGATGAAGAAAAAGAAGAACTAGAGGAAATTGTAGAATTCTTAAAAAGTCCAAGGAAATTTACTGAAATGGGAGCAAGAATTCCAAAAGGTGTACTTTTAGTTGGTCATCCAGGAACAGGTAAAACACTACTTGCAAAAGCGGTTGCAGGAGAGGCAGGAGTACCATTCTTCTTTATCAGTGGATCTGATTTCGTAGAAATGTTTGTTGGTGTTGGTGCATCCCGTGTAAGAGATTTATTTGAAGAAGCTAAAAGAAAAGCACCATGTATTATCTTTATTGATGAAATTGATGCAGTAGGACGTCAAAGAGGTGCAGGTTTAGGTGGAGGACATGATGAAAGAGAACAAACCTTAAACCAATTATTAGTTGAAATGGATGGATTTTCTGCTAATGAAGGTGTTATTGTACTTGCTGCAACCAACAGACCAGATATTTTAGATAAAGCCTTATTAAGACCAGGAAGATTTGATAGACAAATCGTAGTATCTAATCCAGATGTGAAAGCAAGAGAGCAAATATTAGAAGTGCATAGTAGAAAGAAAAAATTAGGAGACGATGTAGACCTAAAAACGATTGCAAAAAATACATCAGGATTTTCAGGAGCAGACTTAGAAAATGTATTAAATGAAGCCGCACTTTTAGCAGCAAGGAGGAATTTAACGCAGATAGGAATGGCAGAAGTAGAAGATGCTATGGTGAAAGTAACCATGGGACCTGAAAAGAGAACAAGAGTAAGAAGTGACAAAGAGCAGAAACTAGTTGCTTTCCACGAAGCAGGACACGCAGTAGTAAGCAGATTTCTACCAACACAAGATCCAGTGCATCAAATTTCTATTATTCCAAGAGGAATGGCAGGAGGGTACACTATGTATCGTCCAACAGAAGATAAATCATTTATGTCTAGAACAGAAATGGTGGAAAATATTATTTCTCTTCTTGGTGGTAGAGTAGCAGAAAAACTAGTGCTAGATGATATTTCAACTGGTGCAAGTAATGATATTGAAAGAGCAACTCAAATTGCAAGAAATATGGTTACGAAATATGGTATGAGTGAAAGAGTTGGTACTATTACTTTAGGCTCTAATCAAGAAGAAGTATTTTTAGGAAGAGATTTTGCAACACAAAAAGAATATTCAGAAGAAACAGCAGCAATTATTGATGAAGAAGTAAAAAGCATTATTGATTTTGCATATAAGAAAGCAGCAGAAATTTTACAAGCCAATATGGATAAATTAACAGCTGTTGCAAATGTTTTATTAGAAAAAGAAAAGATTGACGGAGAAGAATTTGATGAAATATTTAATAGCTAATTTGTTTCGCCATCGGGGTCGGTCTTTTTTCGCCATTGGGGACGTTCCTTTTTGGTAAATTTATTTACCAAAAAGGAACGTCCCCAATGGCGAAAAAAGACCGACCCAAATGGCGAAAAGACCAGCCCAAATGGCGAAAAATCTATTAAACATCACTCAAAGTAACTTTTACAATCGTTCCCTCTTCCACAGAAGTGCCTTCAATTGGATCTTGGCTAACCACTGTTCCAGAACCTGTAATACTAATATTCAAGTTTCTTTCAGCTAAAGCATTTTTTGCTTGAGATAAATTCTTTCCAATTAAATTAGGAACTTGTTTGGATACACGTGTATTTTCAGTTTCTGTATATAATTTCACAATAGATCCCTCTACTAAAGAAGATCCTTTCACAGGAAATTGTGCAGAAACAAGATCTTGAGAATTAGCAGAGGTACTACATTCAAATCCTGCTTTTTCTAATATTTTTTTAGCTTCTGCTACTGTTTTGTTTGTAACATCTGGCAAAGTAGTGGTATTGTTGGAAGTGCTACCAGAGCCATCAGAAGGAATTTGCAAATATGGTAAAATTTCTGTTAGCATTTGACTTGCAACAGGAGCTGCTACTGAACTACCATTGTTACCTTTTTTTCCTTCAGGTTGATATAAAGTAACAAGTAACACAACCTCAGGGTTCTCCGTAGGAGAAATTGCTAGGAAAGATGCGGTATATCCTTCATCTGTATTAGGGTCTGGTTCAGAAGTACCTGTTTTCCCAGCGATAGAATAGCCTTTTACATTAGCATATTTTCCAGTTCCATCTGTCACAACAGATTCTAGCATATCCATCATCGTGTCAGCAGTTTCTTTAGAAATAACTTGTCTTACTTCAACAGGGTCAATAGTCGTAATAGCACCAGTATCTGTATTTTTAATTTCTTTTACAATACGAGGTTTTACTAAAATACCATCATTGGCAACAGTGCATGCTGCTGTAATCATTTGAAGTGGTGTGATTTTGAATCTTTGGCCAAACGACATAGTAGCAAGTTCAATAGGACCAACATCGTCCAAATCCCAGAATATAGGGTAATTTGTTTCACCAGTTGTTTGAATTCCCGTTTTACTAAAAAGTCCAAAAGCATCATAATAGCGATAAGCAGTAGCTGCCCCTATTTTCTCGTTAATTTGAATAAAAGCAGGGTTGCAAGAATTTTCTAGAGCCTGTCTTAAACTTTGTTTTCCATGACCAGAATGAAGAGAACAACTCATCCTAACACCATAAACAGTTTGGGATCCGCTGCAAGAATATACATTTGCTTTGTCTGGAGTAGCTAGATTTTCTTCTAAAGCAATTGAAGCTGTAATAATCTTAAAAACAGAACCAGGCTCGTAAGTATCGGAAATAGCACGGTTTCTATACAAACTATATAAGGTATTAGATTGTTCTTCC
>CALYAE010000002.1 GCA_944393435.1 uncultured Clostridia bacterium | reverse complement strand
GTTAATGAGCCAAGTGTAGAAGATACTATTTCAATTTTAAGAGGATTAAAGGAAAGATACGAAGTTTATCATGGGGTTAAAATAACTGATTCTAGTTTAATTGCAGCAGCCACTCTTTCTAGTAGATATATTACAGATAGATCTTTACCAGATAAATCTATTGACTTGGTAGATGAAGCATGTAGCTTAATTAAAACTGAAATGAAATCTATGCCTACAGAACTTGATGATGTTTCAAGAAAAATGATGCAATTGGAAATAGAAGAAACAGCTATGTCTAAAGAAAAAGATGATATTTCAAAACAAAGATTAGCAGATATACAAAAGGAAAAATCTGAATTAAAAACTAAGTTTAATGCTATGAAAGCAAAATGGGAAAATGAAAAACAAGCAATTGAGAAGGGACAAAAAATAAAAGAAGAGATTGAAAAAACAAATGCTCAAATTGAACAAGCGGAAAGAAATTATGATTTAAATAAAGTAGCAGAACTAAGGTATGGAAAATTACCAGAATTGCAGAAACAATTAGAAGAAGAAGAGAAAAAGGAAAGTAGTAAGGAAAATGTTTTACTAAGAAATAAGGTAACAGATGATGAAATAGCGAAGATTGTATCAAAATGGACAGGTATACCAGTAACGAAATTAATGGAAGGAGAAAGAGAGAAGATTTTGCATTTGAAAGATATTCTTCATAAAAGAGTTATTGGTCAAGATGAAGCAGTTGAAGATGTTGCAGAAGCAATTATGAGGTCAAGAGCTGGCATAAGTGACCCAAGACGTCCAATAGGATCATTCTTGTTCTTAGGGCCAACTGGTGTAGGAAAGACAGAACTAGCAAAAAGTTTAGCGGAAAGTTTATTTGATGATGAACATAACTTGATAAGAATAGATATGTCAGAATATATGGAAAAATATTCTGTATCTAGATTAATAGGTGCTCCTCCAGGATATGTTGGATATGAAGAAGGTGGGCAACTAACAGAAGCTGTTAGGAGAAAACCATATTCAGTTATATTATTTGATGAAGTAGAAAAAGCACATCCAGATGTATTTAATATTTTGCTTCAAGTTTTAGATGATGGAAGAATAACAGATTCACAAGGAAGAACAGTAGATTTTAAGAATACGATTATAATTCTTACTTCTAATTTGGGTTCTGAGTATATTCTTGAAGGAATAACAAAAAATGGAGAAATTTCACAAGAGGCTAAAAATAAAGTAAATGATTTACTAAAAAAGAGCTTTAGACCAGAATTTTTGAATCGCTTAGATGAGATTGTATTTTATAAACCTTTAAAGAAAGACGAAGTCGCAAAAATTTTAGATTTACAAATTATTGATTTAGAAAAAAGGTTAGAAGATAAGCATATTAAATTAGAATTGACACAAAAAGCAAAAGATTATTTGATAGATAACGGATATGATGAAGTTTATGGAGCAAGGCCATTAAAAAGATTTGTTAAGAAAAAATTAGAGACTTTAATTGCAGAGAAAATCTTAACAGAAGAAGTTAAACCATTTGATAATGTTACTATTGACTATGATGAAGAAAAGTTGACAATAAAGAAGTAAGAAAAAATAAAAAATAGCAAAAACATAAAAAGATAATACAAAGATAGTAAAAAGATAAAAAATGATAGCAAAATGAGAATAAAATATGAAAAAATAAATTAGGGAATTGGATATACCAATTCCCTAAAATATAATCAAAATGTAGAATCATAAATCAAATAAAATTTTTATTATAGAACTTATATATTAAAATATTTTATTAATTTAAAGTTATTTTAATCCTGACTATTCATAGTATTTGTCTGTATCAGCATATAATTCTTCTAAACTAACTCCTAATACTTTACAAAAAGCTAAAACTTCAAAGTCTTTTACGGTTTTCTTTCCATATTCAATTTCGTATATATCGCAGTTATACATTGTTACACCAAGTAAATCTAATTTCCTACATATTTCTGGTTGAGAAATTTTTTGTTGCTTACGAAACTTTCTTAAATTTTTTCCTATAATATTTATATTACCATTTAGTGTTTTTACTTTCATATGATTACCTCATTAAAACTTTAAAAATAGTTTAATATTAAACTTATATATTAATTATTTTAGTATAAAAATAAAAAAATATTACAGGAACAATATGTAAACATATGAAATATTTTAACAAAAATATAGTGATTGCAGTTTTACTAGAAAAATTAGAAGCTTATAGGAACAACAAAAACACATGTCAAAAAAAACAAAAATTTATACGAAAAATATATAAATATTTATAAAAAAATTGTATAATTATTTGGGATGAAAAAATAAAGTATTAATAAAATTCAGAAAATGATGAAAATTAGTTTTTAATAAAAGAAATAAGTAAAATAATAAAATAAATTGAAATTTATAGTAGCAAATAAGGAGAAAGAAATGAAAAAATTATATAAACTATTGTATATATTTATAATAACTAGTATTTGTGGATATTTTGTTGAATTAGTTTGGTCATTAGTAACAAAAGGTATATTTATCAATCATTCAGCAGTAGTGATTGGACCATTTAATTTTGCGTATGGCATCTGTGGAGTTGCTCTTACTTTGTTATTATATAATTTTAAAGATGAATCTTATCTAAAAATATTTTTGCTAAGCTTTATAGGAGGTTCTATCTTAGAATATATTATGAGTTGGGGAATGGAGTTAGTTTTAGGTTTTACAGCATGGGATTACTCTAATAATTTTCTAAATATTAATGGACGTATTTGCCTATTATTTTCTATATTTTGGGGAATTTTAGGTATTTTATGGATAAAAATTTTATATCCCCAAATTGAAAAATTGCTTAATAAATTTAATCCAAGAATGTATAAAATTATTATAATTTGCTTAACTATATTTTTGTTGTTTGATATTCTTCTAACTATAAGTTGCGTAAATAGAGCTCATGATGCTGATAAAGGAATTCCGCCAAGTAATGTCTACGAGGAATTTTTAGATAATACATTTAATAGCAAATATTT
>CALYAE010000001.1 GCA_944393435.1 uncultured Clostridia bacterium | reverse complement strand
ATTGGTGCCCAATAAACTTTAAACTACTTATTTTGGCACAAAATTAAGAGCTAGCAATTGCTTGTAGCTCTAGAGTTTTATTCATTTATTTTTATTTCTTATTTTTCCCACAACAACGGGTTATGAGCGCCAGCAAATCTACTTTTGAAGATTCATGAAAACTTAAGTTTTTACTGGGATTTCAGTATTTATATAAGATTTCGTTTAATGAACATTTGTGCATTTTTAATGTAATAAAAAATATGTTAGACAACAATTAAATAAGGTTGATCTTTCTATTTTCCCTGTTTCTATATATTTTTGTCATTTTTTCTGATATAATATGTTCAGGGAGGTGAAAAAATGGAAAACAATTTTTTTCTAATACAAGATATTGTTAATTCATACTATACCCAAAATAACGTTTATATAGATCATTTAAAGATATCTAATGATTTTATGGCAATGCTAAAAAAAGATTTTAATGATGAAGAATTTATAGATTTATTAATTTGTACTGGATATATTCCAGATTTATATCCAAGTGATTCTAGCCAAGAAACTCTTTACTCAAAATTAATAGAAGTTTTAGTTTGTGAATGGGCACAAAGAATTGGATTAAAAAGTAAATTTGTTAAACAAAAATCAAGTTATGAAGACGTTACTATTTTTTTAGATAATAATGCTATAGTATGTGATGCAAAAAGTTTTAGGTTAGGTAGAAGCCAAAAAGCACCAAATGTAAAGGATTTTTTAAAGCTCGAAGATATAAGAAAATGGTTATCTCGATATGATAAAAAACTTGGCGGTCTTGTGACATATCCTTGTAGACACGAATGGTCTACATCAAGTGATGCATATCAATATTGTACAACAAAAGATGCTCCCACATTAATGCTACCTTATAAATATTTAGCTTTTCTTTTAAAATATAAAAATAAATATAGTATTACTGATTTAAAAAGTTTATGGGATTATAAACGATTATTTCCTTCTACGCTTACTAAAAACATACCTGGTGGCAACAAAGTTGGATATTGGAATGTTATTAACAATGAAATAAAAAGAATCACTCATGTTTCTCAAAATGAATTTAATCAGTTTTTCAATTATGCTGAAAATTTAATTACAAAGTGTATTCAAGCAAACCTAGAAATTTTAACTGAAAAGAAAAATAAAATCATAGAAAATATTACAACGCAAGTAAATTCTGTAAATGATATAAATGTATTAAAAAAAGAAATTATACAATATAAAATAGCATCCGAAACAGATTATTTGAATTCTTTAATTTCAAGAATTTACACTTTTAGAATTGATGAAGCTACATAAAAAGCACTATTGCAGTGCTTTTTTATAAAAGAAATTTGATTGTCATTTTTTTGACTTTTAACTTTCTCTTTATTATTAATTATATCCTCTATCACTTGAAATTCTTTCATTGGCAATTTTACAAAATTCTGGATCATATTCAATTCCAATAAATTTTCTATTCAATTCTTTTGCAGCAACCAATGTTGACCCACTTCCACAGAAAGGATCTAATACAATTTGTTCTTCTTTTGTTGTTAATTCTATCAATGCCTTCATTAATTGTATTGGCTTTTGTGCTGGATGTAACCCGTGATCTCCTTTGTCTGATGTCACCTTTATCATATTATTAGCTTGCGAAGAATATTTTTTCCATACTTCGCTATTATATGCTCCTACTTCATTTTCAATTATATTATCTGCTAATGTTCCCCCTATTTTATAAGGCTTCATAAACCATAAAATTGGCTCAAACGTAGGTCTTAAGTTCCCAACTCTCCATCCTTCCCACTTTACCTGATTTTCAATGTCATTTCTTCTTTTATATACTTCGCTTATTCGTTGGGCTCTATGGGCTGCAGTTTCTTTCTCCCATGAAATCATATCTTTATAAATAAAACCGCTATCTTCTAACGCACATATACATCTATGTGCAAATCTTCTACCTGCAAATATGAATGCTGATCCTCCTGGCTTCAACACTCTTAACCAATCTCCAGCCCAAGATTTACACCATTCATAATATTCTAACGGCATTTTTTTATCAGCTTCTGACCAACCATTTAATGGTTTGCCTCTTTTTTTAAAAACAGATCCTGCTTTTTCTTGTGCTGGACTACTTCCTAGTAATGCCGAGTTAGTATTACTGTGCAATACATCCCAACCATCAAAACTAATTCCATAAGGAATATCACTTAATATCAAATGAATAGTATTATCTCCTATTGTTTTTATCACTTCAATACTGTTACCATTTATTATATTATTCATTTTTATCTCCTTTTCTTACTTCTAAAATATCAATATTAGACATTACTTCTATACTATTCAACCATTCCTTTAGACTTTAGTTCAGCTTGTCTAATAATCGTTTGTATTGCTTTTTCACTTTTGTTTGGTGGATAATTATATTTTATTAGCAATTTTTTTATTTCAATCCTCATTCTAGCTCTTGCATCTTTTCTTATATCCCAATCAATAGTCATATTTTTATTAACTGTTTCAACTAATTCTTGATGATATGCTGATAATATTTTACTATCATCACTCCATAACAAATAATTATTTATGATGTCTAATAATCTTTCTTTTCTAAACATTCCATAAAATAATGTTTTATAGGTAGGCATATTCTTTGTTACTTCATCATCAGCTTCTATCTTTTTCCACTCAAAGAACCTACTCCATGAACTAGTGACAGTTCCTGCTCTAGCTTGTACACCATCACTAACTATCATAAATTGATTATAGTAAAATAGTGTTGGTATATGTACTTCTTGATATCCTTTTAGTTGATGATATCCATCTATTAGTTTTACATCTTCTCTTACTGTACTCTTTAATTCTACTACAACTAGAGGTAAACCATTCACAAAGATTATAATATCTGGTCTTTTTTCACTATGTTCAATGATGGTATATCGATTGATTGCTTTAAAGGTATTATTAGAAATATGATTAAAATCAACTATTTTTATGGTTTTATATCTTGTTTCGCCATTCTCATTAATTGGTGCTTGACAACCTTCAAGCAAATATTTTGTAAATTGCTTGTTATTTGAGGCTGTGCTGATCCGGTAGAATATGAATAATAAGGATTGGCCAGTGATAATTCTTTTAAATAGTAGTAATATTTCCTATCACTTTCTAGAACCAAAGAATTATTAGTTACAAAACAATTTGGTTTGGTAAAAATAACTTTACCAGATGCTGCTCCTCTACAAGAAATTAAAATTTGTGGCTCTTCATACATTTTTTCATTGTAATAACCTATAATTCCATTTCCACCATACACAGGGTAGCCTTTATCTAATATCTTTTTTGTTGGTAAACCTCTTCCATATTTAATATTACATAACTTGCTTAATTTAACTTCCTTTTCAAAATTGCATTTACTAAAGTATTTTTCATACATTTGATGTGATAAATTCAATAAATTCTTATTGATCTTATTATTTAATTCTATTTTTTCATCAAAATTATTGATAATATCAACTATCTTATTTTGTCTATCTAATGGTATATCTAAAATCTTGAATGTCAGCATATCATTTATTTTCATATTAGGTTGTCCTGTTGTTCCAAATGCAATAGAAGCTATGAAGTTTTTAAATTTTTCGGACTGCAAAATATAGTATATATATCTACTATTATATTTTTCTTTATTGATTTTTAATCTAATAAGTCCATTATTATAAACAGCATCTAAATCTTTTTTTATAAATTTATTAATACCTATTGTACTGCCTGTTCTTGCAATTAGAATATCATCTTTTTCTAGTTTATATTTTTTATAATTGGCTTCATTAACATTGGTAAAGCCCCATTCTTCGTATCCTCTATTATTAGAAATGTCTCCTATTCTTAAGCATCTCTTTCCTGTATCATAATCTACTATTGGTGCTCTTTGTATTGCATCAGCTCCAGTATTAGCAGAGATTACTACCTCTTTTAAACTAATTTGTTTAGATTCCATACCCTATTGCCTCCAAGTTCTTTTTTATTTCCTCTTCCAACTTGTGAGACTCTTCAAATTGTTTTTTAAGTTCCATCGTCAACATTTTCATCTTTTCTTCAAATAGAATTCCATCATCCGTCTCTTCTTCTACACCAACATATCTACCAGGTGTAAAAACATAATTGTTTTCTTTGATTTCATCTATGGTTGCCACCTTGCAAAATCCTGATATATCTTTATAATTTTCATTATTTTGATAATTGTGATAGGTATCTGCTATTTTAGCTATATCATTTTCATCTAACTCTCTTAATTTTCTTGTAACCATTTCTCCTAAATTTCTGGCATCAATAAATAAAGTCTTTCCTTTTTGCTTTTTATTTCTATTTAATACCCATACACTACAAGGAATTGTAACTGTATAAAATAAGTTAGAAGGCATTGCTAAAATACAGTCTACTAAATCTGCTTCTAATATATTTTTTCTTATTTCCCCTTCTCCACTTGTATCACTAGATAAAGCTCCATTCGCTAATATTACTGCTGCTTTACCTTTTGCTGATAATTTAGATATGATATGTTCTAGCCAAGCATAATTTGCATTTCCCTTAGGTGGTATTCCATATTCCCATCTTGGATCATTTAACAATTTTTCTTGTCCCCAGTCTGAAATATTAAATGGTGGATTTGCCAATATAAAATCTGCTTTTAAATTTTTATGTAAATCGTTTTGAAATGTATCATCTGCAAACTTTCCTAAATTTCCATCTATACTTCTTATTGCCAAATTCATCTTTGCTAATTTCCAAGTGGTTGGATTTTTTTCTTGTCCATATATACTTAAGTTGTTCACATTTCCTTGATGTCTTTGTATAAATTTTAAACTTTGTACAAACATACCACCAGAACCACAACAAGGGTCATAAACTCTTCCCCCAAATGGTTCTATCATTTCTACCATTGTTCTAACTAAACAAGCTGGTGTATAGAATTCTCCACCTTTTTGCAACTCGTTTGATGCAAATTGTCCTAAAAAGTATTCATATATTCTTCCTAGTAGATCTTTATCCTGTGCTTCTTTACTTCCTATTTTTATATTAGTAAATATATCTATTAATTCTCCTAAATTTACGTTTTTATAATCTGGACTATTATATTGTTTTATTAAAACTCCTTTTAAACTTGAATTTTCTTTTTCTATTTCCTCTAATGCTTCATCTATGATTTGTCCTATATTACTATCCTTTGAATGCAAATTTAGGTATTTCCATCTAGCTTTTTGAGGGACATAGAAGATATTTTCTGCTGTATATGCATCTCTATCTTCTTCTAATCCATAACCTTCTTCTACTAGCTTTTGATGTTTCTCTTCAAATGAATCGGATATATATTTTAAGAATATCAGTCCTAATACTATAAATTTATAACTTGATACGGGTACAGCTCCTCTCGTTTTATCTGCTGCTTCCCATAATTTTTTTTCTAAATTTTTCAATTCTTCTTCCTTCATTTTTTACGCCCCTAATTTTTAATTTTACAGTATATTTATATCATAAAACGACTTTTTTCTCAATAATTCTATGGCGTTTTTTCCTTTGATTTTCCTATCGCTTAGTACAAATTTGCTTCTTTTTCTATAATCTTAGTTGACACAAATAAATTATTATAGTATTGTGTTACTATATTGGTTAATGTAAATTTGGTGATAAGTAGGAGGCAACATGTTAAACATATATAATATAAAACAAAAACAAGAATTCTTAAGAGAAGTGGCTGAACTTACTCAAAATCAATGGGGAACTAAAACTAATTCTGAAGAAGAATTGAAAGAAAAAATAAATAAAAAAGTATCTAAAATGATTCAAAATTTTGATAACCCTTTATACTGTAAATTAATTTTATTAGATAATAATACTTTAATAGGATTTGTATCTATATTTCCAACAGATGGAAATGGGAGAACAGATTTATCCCCTTGGTATGCTACTATGTTTGTAAAGAAAGAATATAGAGGAAAAGGATATTCGAAAATACTTAATAAAGCTATTTTAGAAGAAGCTAAAAAACGAGGTTTTAGAAAATTATATTTGAAAACAAATTTAATTAATTATTACGAAAAATTTGGTGCTATATTTTTAGAAGACTTAAAAAGCGGAGAAAAATTATATTATTTTTCAATTTAATTACGTCAGATTTACGTCAAAGCATAAAAATTGGGTTCTAATCAATTTCTAGAACCCTTTATTTTAATGGTTGCGGGGGTAAGACTCGAACTTACGACCTTTGGGTTATGAGCCCAACGAGCTGCCAACTGCTCCACCCCGCGATATGTTAATTTCTTGCTACTTTTCTAGTATACTTCCTTTTTATTCTCTTGTCAATACATTTACGTAAAAAAACCGGAAATGCTTTGTTATATTTCCATTATTCAGAATAAAAAAACTTTAAAAGAAAATCTAACACAATATCTATTTTATATTTATCTTATGCTAGATTTTCTAAAATATACTATTTTTATTCTACTATCACATAATCTTTCATATCTGCAAACTTGGCATCTCCTATTCCTTTTACATTTTGTAAATCTTCTATTTTAGAAAACTTTCCATTTTGCTGTCTATATTCTATAATTCTACTAGCAATAGATGGGCCAATTCCTGGCAAAGTTTCAAGCTCAGCTTGAGTTGCTTCATTAATATTCACTTTTCCAATTCCTCCTTGGCTATTATTTTCTTTTCCATCTATCACATTATTCCCACTTCCTGTTGTAATATACTCTTTTTGATCGTTTTTTTCGTTTTTATTGGGAACATAAATTTTTTGACCATCTTGTACGATATAGGCCAAATTAATACTATCTAAATCAGCATTCTTAGTTGCTCCGCCTGCTTTTTGGATGGCATCTGCAATTCTAGAACCTTCTTTTAATTCTAAAATTCCTGATTTTTTAACTTCTCCTGTGATATGTACGATGATTGTTTCTTCTACCGCTTCTTGATTCAAATTATTTTGACTGGCAGGATTAGAAGAATCGTTTAGGCTTGTTTCTTCTTCAGTACTACCATTGGATATTATTTGATTTTCTGCTCCTACTATGGCATTAAAATCTATTTCTTCTGCCGGCTTTCCAAGTTCTAAGAAGCCATAAATTCCAACTCCTACCATAATTACTCCAAGCACAACTCCAACTATCATTTTTTGTTTTAAAGTGAATTGATTGATCATTTTTTCCTCCTCATATCTTATTTTCTATAAAATTTTTTTCATAGTCTATATTTATCTAAATGGATTCATTCATTTTCTTCTTAGCTGATAATATAATTTAATAGAAATCTTTAAAAAATAAATTCTTATTATATCTTGCAATAATCTTTTATTTAAGATATATTTATAGATAGTTTCAAAAAATAGATAGGAGATATGCTATGAGAAAATTTAGGTGGACCCTACGACTACTGATATTAATACTATTGATCCAATTATTCATTTTTGGTTTATCCTCCTTTACTAATATAGAATTTTTAAAATCATTTGGCATTAGTTACGCATCTTCAGAGCAAACACCTTCTGATCCTACAAACACTAATACACAACCTAATATTACTACTTATTCTAAGTCTTGTATTTTAATGGATTCGTCTACCAGAAAAATTTTATATGAAAAAAATGCAAATGAAGTAAGTTTTCCTGCTAGTACTACAAAAATTATGACTGCTATTTTAGCTTTGGAAAAATGTAGTTTGACAGATGTTGCAACTGTAAGCCATAATGCCATTTTTTCGATTCCTCCAAGTTATTCCCATGCTAGCTTAAAAGAAGGAGAAGAATTAACAATTGAACAATTATTGAATGTTTTAATGATTCCTTCTGCTAATGATGCAGCTGTCGTATTAGCTGAACATATTTCTGGAAGTACGGAAGAATTTGCTAATTTAATGAACGAAAAAGCAAAAGAAATTGGCTGTCTAAATACACATTTTGTAAATCCTAATGGAATCCATGATGAAAATCATACAACTACGGCTTATGACTTAGCTTTAATGGGAAAATATGCTATGCAAAATAGCACTTTTAGAAATATTGTAAAGAAAACAAGGTATACTCTTCCTGCTACTAATCAATATGATAAAGCAGATCGTATCTTTAATACAACAAATGAATTATTACGAGAAAATAATTCTACAAGAAAAGATAATTATTATTACCCTTATGCTACTGGAATTAAGACCGGTTATACTACTGAAGCTGGTTCTTGTATTGTAGCTAGTGCTAGTAAAGATGGCATGGAAGTTATTGCAGTAATTCTTGGTGGTGAAACTACAAAAGATGGTCTTAGCGAAAGATTTTTAGATTGTAAAACTCTATTTGACTATGCTTTTGAAAATTATAGTGTTAAAACTGTCCATGAAAAAAATAGTGTCTTGCAACAAATTTCTATAAAGGGTGCTACCAGTGACACCAAAAATTTGAATGTACTTGTGAAAGATGAAATTTCTATTTTATTAGAGTCAAATAAGGATGTAGCAGATTTAAATCCAGAAATCACCTTTAGTGAAGACTTAAAAGCACCTATTTCTGAAAATAGTGTAATTGGCAAAATTACTTATCAAGTAGATGGCACAGAATATTCTTCTGATTTACTTGCTGAGACTAGTGTTATTGCTTCTGGTTTTTTACCTATTTTATTACGTATTTTATTAATTTTTGTTACTTTATACCTATTATATTTACTACTAAAACCCAAGAAGAAAAAAGGAAAAAGGAAGTCTTCTTCTAAACATTTGTCTAAAAACAAGAAAACTTCTAAAAAGAAGAACAAAAAAGGTGGACATTTCCGTGATACTCGTTTTAGGAACTTATAACAAAGCCTTTCAAATTTAATATAAGAAAAAAGGACACAATTGATTAATATCAGTGCCCTTTTTCTTTTTATTTATTACCAATAATAATGGTAATACTAATTTCATCTGCTTCTACCTGATTTACTGTGGTTGCTTCTGTCAAAAGTTTTAATTCTTCTTTCACAGCTTCTTCTACATTTCCCCTAATAATCATAGTAGTTGCTTCTGTTTGCGAAGTTTTATTATCATTTTCTATTTCATAGCCTGCTTTTTCTAATCTATTTTTGATCCTTTTTAATTTTACATCACTATTAGTTCCATTTAATAGTTCAATGTTTATTTTAGTTTTATCAATTCCAGAAGTATCAATTCCACTAGTATCAATATCATCATCTTGTACTGGATTTAAAAATAGTTCATCTATCATTTCGGCTGTTTCTTCTTCGTCTGCTAAATATACTGCCCAGCCGTTTGCATAAGCTGGCTCTCCTGGTAGTTGTTCTGTTCTTAAGTCATCTACATCAAATTCCACAATATAAGGAACATAATCTTTAACTGTATCAAAATCAAGATTGGTTTCCATATACTGATTTGCAATATCTATAAATTCATTAATTCTAAAAAGATTTTCTGGTTTTAAGGTCTGTTTTGCAAGTGCTGTTAAAAAGTTTCTTTGTGTTTTCATTCTTCCTAAATCTTCCATACCATATTCATAAGGGTAGGTCGTACCATCATTATTATGTCTAAATCTAACTAATTGCTCTGCCTTATCTCCATCTAATAATTGTTCCCCTGCTTTTAAATCAATATGCAAGTTTTGTCTATTATCATCATACTTCATATCAATAGGTACATCAAAGGTCACTCCTCCAATGGCATCTACTAAAGCCTTAAATGCTTGTGTATCTATTTTTAAATAATATTGAATATTAAGTCCTGTTAATTCATTTATTTCTTTTAACATACTATCAATTCCAATAGAATATACTGCATTGATCTTTTGACTTGGAGTTGCTGTTGCTTCGTTATCTCCTATAAAAGTATCTCTTGGTATGGAAAGAATAGATGCTTGCTGCAATTGCGGATCATACTCGGCAATCATGATAGTATCTGTTAGCTCTTCACTTTGTCCTAAAAGTAGGCAATAAATTTTGGGCAAATTTTTTAAAGTTTCTTGATTATGTCCAATAGCAGTTGCTAGGAAACCTTTTAATCCACCACCATTTTGATATACTTTGTATGCAAAAATAGTACCTGCAATTAGAATAACGAAAATAATCACTAGGGCTATTTTTTTACCAATACCACTTTTTTTCTTCTTCTTTTTCATTTTTTCATTTTTCTTTTCCAAAATCTTCACCTGTTTCTTCTAATTTACTATGTTTTTTAGTATAACAAAATACTGCTAAAATGGCAAGGTTTTTCTTCTATTTTTAGAATACTAATTTGAGTAATAAATTATTGTTGTAGAACATGCCTCCTATGAAAGATTCTGAAACTGCTTGTGGAATACCAGTTTGAGCAATCATTGGACTTATAAAAGATAGAATTGCTAAAATTACATAGATGATTACTAATGCCTGTAAAAGCCCATAAATGATACCACCTAATTTATCAAATTGTTTAATCACAGGTAATTTGGTAATTAAGTTAGCAAGCCCTCTTACTAGTAAAAGTAAAATTCTACTAAGAATGAATAATGCAATAAAAGTACCTATATGAATAATCGTCACCGCGATATCTCTTGCAGCCATCTCAATAGCTGCATCTTTTGCCTGTGTTCCTGCATTTTCTATTGCTTCGTTAAGATAATCTATAATAACATCTGGCATAGCTTGGTTACTTGTATCTTCTTTTTGTTCATCTTGATCTTGCTCATTACCTTGTGTCGTCTCATTTTCTTGATTTTGCTCTTCTAAAAACACCTGTCTAATAGATTGTTCTAAACCTTCATCCCAATCTGTATGGTCTACGATTAAATTTGCTACTGGTTTAAATAAAATAAATGTAATTACTAAAGCCAGTACAAAAGAAATGATTTTTAATAAAGATCCTGTTAGTCCTCTTTTATATCCTAACACAATACATAATGCCAAAATTGCTATAATTACGATATCTACTATAAATCCCATATTTTTCTCTCCTTCACTATTTTTTTTATAAACTAACTAATTCGATTTTATCACGATAAATGATACCTGCTAATTTATCACAAATAACAATATTTTCAACTACTTGTGTGGATAAATAGCGCTTAACAAGCCAACCATTTGTATCAATAAAATCCACTTGTGTTCCTAAATTAATACCAATTCTCTCTTCACTTGCAACAACACTTTTGGCAACTTCTTCTATTGTATATAGTGTTTCTTTTTGGTTTTGTACATTTTTTATTTCAATTACAGTATCTGCCTTAAATAATCCAGTGGATTTTTCTATCGCTCTAAAAACGTGATCTTTAAGGCCAATATCTGCAAATGTAATTTTTTGTCCTTCTTCTACGGTTTTTAAAATTTCTGTATCATTTCCATTTTCCATGATGTGGATACCATCATCATACATGCAAATTAACTTATTTTTATCTTGATATTGGATTTTCATAATTAAGCTATTTTGTTTAGCACTGTAAGTATATTTGGGCTCTATATTCGTTTCTTTGACACTATTGACATCAATAATTTTGATGTTAGATTGTAGCATTGTTCCTGAAGTATTTACTTCTGCATAAGCTAACTCTTGATTATCTGGCGAAATACTACTATCTACTGCAATGGTACTTGCTAGATAAGATTTAAATAATTCTTTGCCCTTTTCATCATATACTATAATGACAGATTTATGAGTAGTACCTGTTACAATGGCGCTTACATAACCATTTTGATTTACACTTACCTTATTTAAGTTTCCATCTACATTTTTTTCCCATACAATATGTTCACCATTAATCAAATACAATTTTTGATTATTTTTTTCTCCAATTACTAGATATTTACTATCTACATCATAAATAGGGCTACTAATTTCTACTTTTACTTCTTTTTCTTTTTTCCCTGAGCTATTATACTGAGATAATACATTTTCTGCTAGAATACAAATATAGTCTCCATAAGGGATGACATTTGTATTGGATTCATAATCAATTTCAATTGTTGGCAAATTTTCTTCTGTCACATTTTTTCCCAGAATATATTTGTCCATAAAGTTTCTGAAATCCTTATTAACATTATAAATAATAGCAGTAATGGAAAGTAAAATAAAAATGATAGCAAGAACAATGAGTAGGATTAATTTTTTTTTGTTTAATTTCTTTTTTTGTGGTTTAAATTCTATTACTTTTTTCATCTTTTGCTTACTTTTCCTTTCTCTTAAGTTATATCAGTTTTTTGCTTATTTTTCAATAATTTCTTCTAAAAATCATGAATATTTGATACGATTTTACTTTCTAAAAATTTGCAAAACTTGTAAAAGCCCAAGAATGCCGAAAATTGGATATAGAAAATTAACTAAATTTGCAAATCCGATTGGAGCAATGAAAATAGAAGAAATGCAAAGTAAAATCACCTTTTTTTGGTAGTTTTGGTTTGTTTTACTTACATTTTTCAAAAATCCATATCCTGCTGCAATGGCAGAAGTAAAGATTGCAACAATATTAACAACACCATAAATCCATGGATAACTACTTCCAAATTGTTTTACAATTTCTACAATAGGCATTTCTATTTCATGAATATATCCAGTTCCTCTTAATAATAAACCAATTAAACAAATTCCTAGTATACTAAAAACAATGGTGCAAAATACACTTACCTTTAAGACACTTGATTTTGTACTAGTTTGCTCTCTTAATTCAATTAATATTGGAACTAATAAAATACTGTTATAACTTGCATATAAAATACTACTAATTAACCATGAAAAGGGACTTGAAGGCATTATAATATTACTTCCCTGTGAAAAATATTCACTTAGAAAAGGTATATTTTTTATTCCCAAATATAGGATAAAAATAATTAAAAATGGGATTAGAAAAGTGTTTGCAGATATAACACCTTGGATAGCACTTTTAAAAGTAAGATAACATAAAAATGCCATAACAATTGCACTAATCCAAATTGGTATTTGTAACTCTTGTTTAAAATAAGCACAAAATCCTGCTACCATAATATAAAAAGAGAGTAATAAAAATAAATTAATAATAATTTGGATGATTTGATTTAATTTTTTATTAGGTGTTATGATTTCTAAAAATTCTTTGTAGTTTTTTATTTGTTTTTCTTCTGCCAATTTTAATACTCGATAAATAATGACACCTGTAAAAGTACAAGAAAGAATTATTCCTAAAATTCCAATAGTTCCATATTGATTAAAAAATAATTCAATTTCCTGTCCTGAAGCAAAACCTGCTCCTATCATAGTTCCGATAATTACAAAACTAACTTTTAAAATGTTTTTCATATAAAAAACTCCTTCATACTAAAATAGTATGAAGGAAATTATTTTCTAGAACTTACTTATTTTTTTCTTCTTCTTGCTTGCCAAACTACAATTCCAATTGTAATAATTAACACTGGAATGGCAAAAATGACTCCTAATACAATACGAGTTTGCATTTCTGTTACATTATAGGTTGTAACTGTTTCTCCATCTTTACGAATCGTAATATTATCTTCTCTTTGTGTCAAATAAGAAATGGAGTTTAATAATACATCTTCATTGTTGTAATTAGAAATAGCATAAATATTATAATATGGATCAATAAGTACATTGGTTGCAAATACAGTATTGGCAAATACAATTAACTGGGAATGATTCTCTTCGTCAATCTCTTTTGTTAACATTGCTCCTACCGTAGCTCCTGCTGCATCTTCGTCACTTTCTATTTTGCTTTCACTGTTTGATTCTAAATCTGTTCGATAAAATGCCTGATCACTTACTGTTGCTAAGGTTTCTAATGTTACCTTTTTTTCTTCTAACTCTTCACTAGATGCAAAATCTAATTTTCCACTGTTAATGAGACATACATTTAATCCCATATTTACATTTTTTACAATTTCAGAGTTTGTATTAATTGGTGCAATGATGAAGTTTGGCGCACCTGCCATCATTTGATTAGCATCTCCTTCTATTAAGTATCCCTCTGAAATACTAACACCATATTCGTCTAATACTTTTTGGAAGTTTGGCATAGAAATCTTACCTAAGTTAGGATCTGTTAATAATAAGATTTCTCCACCTTTTTTGATATAGTCCAAAATAGCATCTGCTTCTTTTTGTGTGATATCTTCTGCTAAAGAAGTAATTACTAGAACCTCACAATCTTCTGGAACGCTACCTGTTTTTAGTAGGTCTATATATTCAACCTCATTAACTTCTGCTTCTAGAGAGATTTGTAAGTATTGAAAATATTCTTCTGAATATTGATTATGCCCTGTTAAAAAACAAATTTTAGGTTTCACTTCTGTAATAACATCTAAAATGGCATTGGTAATTGCTTCTTCTGTTAAGTCAATTTCTTCATAAGTAGTATAATCATAGGTATATAAGTCTGAATCATACAAGATTTTTTCTCTTTGATCTGCTTGAATAATTAGGAAAACACTTGTATCTGTCACTCCATAATTTGTTTTCCAACTTGTTTTACTATTTAAATTTTCTAGATTCTCTACTTTAATGTGCTCATTTAAGTTTGCATATTTGTATGCAAAATCTTCCACATATTGGTACATATTATAGATATAAATAGTAACATCTTTATCTAAATTTCCAAGTTTGTCTTTTGTTTCTTGGGAGATAGAATATATTTTTTCTTTTGTAAAATCAAAGTCTGTAAAGTTCGCTTTTTGTACTAAAATATTAATGACTAAATAAATAGCAATGATAATTGCAAATAGTAAAATGGTAAGTGCAATGCTTCTTAGCCATTTCTTTTTGATAGTTTCTACAAATTTGTTTCCCATATTTTTCCTCCTACTTCACTGATTTTCTTCTTTGCATAATGATAATGGTAAATAACACAAACATGATAGCAAAGGTTAATAAATTTGTTACTTCAGCTGGCGAAATCAGTCCTGCTGGGAATTTTTGATAACTACTCATTAAATCAATCATTGCAAAACTTTCACTAATATTTGGTAAAAACCATGGTACTACTAAGAATATTAAAGTAACTACTGCTGCAATTACTTGATTTTCTGTTAGGCTTGAAATAAACATTCCAAGGGAAATTCCTGCCATTGCTACTAATAAAAAGCCAAATGCACATACTAGGGTTGGTACAAAGTTTGGTGCTTTAAAGAAGCACAATATAACAAAATAAAGTAAAGAAAATAGCAAAGTAATAATAATTAATGTAACTGCTGCAAAAAATTTGCCAAGTACAATTCCTACCATGCTTGTAGGAGAAGTAATTAATAATTGTTCTGTTCCGTTTTTTCTTTCTTCAGCAAACATTCTCATGGTGATGATAGGAATAATAAGTAGTAATCCATATCTTGCTGTATTAAAATATAAATTTCCCATGTCGTAAGCACCAACACTAATGGTGGTTAAATAGAAAAATAGGCTAAATACTAGCAAAAATAAACCTATGGCAACATAGCCTATTGGAGATAGAAAATAGCTTTTTAACTCTTTTTTATACACTGCCCACATTATTTTTCTCCTCCTTTATCTTTTTTCTTTTCTTCTTTTTTTACTTTTTCTTTCTTTTCTTTTACTTGTTTTTCTTCTTTTACAGGTTGTTTTTCTTGTTTTGGAGCCTCTATTGTTTGATTAGAATCAATTAATTTAATAAAGGCATCTTCTAAAGTCACTTCATTTTTCTTTAACTCAAAAATAGTAATTTCCTCTTTTGGTAAGATTTCGAATAATTTTTTTCTTAAATCTACTTGCTCAGAAGAAGTAATTGTATATTGTTTTGTACCATCTTGGTTGTCTTTAATTAATTCTACTTTTTCTATTTCTTCTACTTTTTGCTCTAAATTTTTCATGTTATCTTTTAAATCTTCTACGGTAACAGTAATCATATTTTTTTCTTTCGTTTTCTTTTCTAAGTTTTCAGGAGTATCAATTGCCACAATTTTTCCATGATTCATAATAATAACTCTTTCACAAATTTGACTTACTTCTGATAAAATATGGCTACTTAAAATCACGGTATGTTTTTTTCCTAATTCTTTAATCAAATTTCTAATTTCTGTAATCTGCTTTGGATCTAATCCTACGGTCGGTTCATCTAGAATGATAACATCTGGATTTCCTACTAAAGCACCTGCTAGGCTTACCCTTTGCTTATAGCCTCTTGATAGATTTCGAATAAGTTTATTTTTCACTTCTTCTAGGCCTGTTTCTTGAATTGTTTTTTCTACCAATTCTTTTTTTTGTTTTCCTTTTACCATTTTTAATTCTGCCATATAGTTTACAAACTCTTTTACTGTAAGTTCCATATATAATGGTGTTCCTTCAGGCATATAGCCAATTTGCTTTTTCGCTTTTCTTGATTTTTTGGAAATATCATATCCATTTACAATAATTTGTCCTTGCGTAGCTTCAATAAATCCTGTTAACATATTCATGGTGGTACTTTTTCCAGCACCATTTGGACCTAAAAAGCCAACTACTTCGCCGTCTTTTACTTCAAAACTAATATCTTGGACAGCTGTGACATTTGGATACTTTTTTGTGACATTTTTTACTTGTATCACTTTTTTTTCCTCCTTTTTCTTATTTCCGTATAGTTTTACCTAGCTATCTTACCACTTTCTTATTTTAGGTGCAATGGTTTTCTAAATTTTTCACATAGAATTTACATTATGGAATATACATGTATTACTTTAATTTTTGAAAGATTTTTTAAGTAAAAAGGGGGGCCTTAAGTCAAATGTCTTTGTTTTATCCTTTTTTTATTTCTTTTGCAATGATTTTTGTTAGTGAACTTCGGAGATAAAACACAACTTTTAGTACTATCTTTTTCTTCTAAAGATAAGACATATAAAATATTATTAGGAGTTGCCATTGGCTCTTTTTTTAGTCATGGTATCGCCATTTTATTTGGCAGTAGTCTTACATTATTGGATAATCCTACCATTCATCTAACACTTAAATTAATTACTTATTTTTCTTTTATTTTCATGGGAATTCTTTCTTTTCTTCCCAAAAAGGAAAAGTTGGAAATGGAAAATACAAAAAAAGAAGGAATACTTGCTAAAATATCCCATCTTAAAATGAATTATTGCTTGATCATTGCTCTTTGCATTATGGTTGGAGAACTTCGGAGATAAGACTTTTCTTGCCTCTATTGGACTTGGCGTACAATATCCTGATTTTAAGTTTTTCCTTGTTCTAGGTGCTATCGCTGCCATGGTGGTTTGTGATTTTCTAGCTATTTTATGTGGTAAATTTTTGAACAAGTATATCTCTGAAAAAGCAATGCAAAGATTGTCTGGTACGTTATTTTTATTATTTGGTATTATGGGGCTTGTGTCTGTATTAAGTCTCTAACCCATACTTCATTTCCTTGTCTATCCTTTGTTCTTAGATTAGGAAATGTTTTTTTCATACGCTCATTGGTAAAATATTCATTTTCAATCTTATTTTTTATTTGAATAAACCAATTCTGATTATCAACTACTTGCTTTTCTTCTTGATAATAGGTTTGAATAGCTCTTGTTTCATAAGTATGCACTGCCCAAATAGTAACTAATGCATCTATAATTAAAAATACTAATAATCCTATTTCTAAAATTTTCCCCACTTTTCTTGGTATTTTAGCAATTAGTTTATCAATATTAGGTTTCATAAATTTCATTAGAAAAATGGCTAAAATTCCCCAAAATAAGGAATATAATGTGCATATTCTGCCATTAATATCTTTTCCCGTATAAGTATAATCCCAAAAACGAATTCCATAAAAGGCTTCTAACACATAGCTCATTAGGTATTCTGCGGTAGCCCCAATAAAAAATCCATAAGTAAATAGTTTAAAGTAGTTCTTTGGGTCTACTTGATTTAACAATACTATTAAAATAACTGCCCCTACTCCATAAACTGGGCAAAAAGGTCCCCAAATAAGGCCTTTTCTACTTTCTAGAACTCCCATTGTGATAAACCCATAGAGGGTTTCAATAATAAGTCCTATTATGCTAAATAATACAAAGTACCAAAAAATTTGGTAAATTTTTAATTTTCCTTTTTCCATTTTTTCATATTTCCTAATTAAAACAATAAAACTGATTTCATTATATCTTACTTTTCTTATTTTTTCCAGTATTTTTATTGACATTTTTTAAAAATGATGCTATTATATTAATTGCATTTGCAAATGGGTCAGTAGCTCAGTTGGATAGAGCACAGGCCTTCTAAGCCTGGGGTCGGGGGTTCGAATCCCTCCTGGCTCACCATTATCAAAGGTTTCAGAGGTTTATGAATTTTAATTTTTTTATTTTATCTAAAAAATATTTTAGATATCCTATTTCAAATTCAATACATCGCCTCTACTACATAGATTATTAGGTTGTTTTCTTATAAAATCCATCAATATTAGAATAAATATATATTGACTTTCAAAAATTATTTGAGTATAATAATTATAGAAGATGAGCGACCGCAGAAATGTGGCGTGTCGTTAAAATTATATTTTTTTAGAATACATCTCTAACGGCCAGACAGAGATGTGTTTTTTTTTGCTGTCTAATTTTCTTATTGTAACAACAAGTGCCACAAATAAAACAATAGCGACAACAGTTACTATTGCAAGTTCACTAAATAGTATGTATATAAAAAGTAAATAAACTTGTTCTAATAACATACGCTTCGCCCCTTCCATTAAAAAAGCGACACGACACACTCTATTTTACTCATCTTCTTACAAAATTATATTGTACTTATAAATTAAAATCAAGTGAACATTATAAAAAGTATAGCATTTGAATACACATTAACTCTTTGATATAATATAGAAAAATCGGGAGGAAAGTATGAAACGAAAAATATCATTATCTTTAATAATAGGTATTATTTTATTAATATTAACTATATCTATTTTACAAATTATACAGATATTTGGTACTATAACAGTTGCATCACATGTTTTACTTTGTAGTAAACAAGATAAAATAATTATTTCTAATGTTAGTGGTATAAATGAACAATTTTATCTTGCTTTTTATACAGAAAATTTGCATGGAAATTCAAAGACAGCAAAAGTAAAGGATATATTTGGAAATGAAACAATTATAGAAGAGAACAATGGAGACAAATTAGGAAATATATGTAAATACATACAAGAACATGATAATGCAGACTATGCACTCATAGTCTGTGAAATGCCATATTTGATTATATGTATCACATGTATTGTAGTTCTTTATAAAATATTAATTCCAATGTATAGTACTACAAAATAAAATATTAGACAATTAAAAAAGGAGGAATTTATATGGAAAATACAAATAATTTCCAAAAAGAAAAATTTGACAGTTATCTAAATAAAACAATTATTTTATCATCAAGAAGTTATTTTAAAAAGCAAATACATATTGTAAATAAAGAAAAAAATATTATAGATGATGAGAATTACTCTGTTTTTTTACAAAAATTTATTACAAATGATCAAGATTTCTCTGATATTGATAACGTTGATTTATTTTTACAATTAAAAAATACCATTCAATCACTAACTGCTATTGAACAGTCAGTGATTTTTTTAATTTTTAAGGAAGGCTTGACACAGGATAAAACAGCTAAAATACTTGATATACATTCAAAATCTGTTAGTAGAATAAAAATTAGAGCAATCGGAAAATTAAAAAAATATTTAAAAGGAGATTTTAAAAGTGAAAAGTGAATCTTTATATGAATTAGGGAAATTAGCACAACAAGGAAATGATATAGCTATGTTAGAAATTATAGAAAGAAAGAAGAAAATGATAAAAAGATACAGTTTTGGGGATGAAGATAGATATCAATTTATTATTTTAAAACTAATAGATGGGATAAAAAAATACAAATTTTAAAATTTTTTGAAAGAATTGATAGATTTTTTCCTACCGTACAAATCATTATTTTACTTTTACTAGTCCAGTATGGGTAACAATCAAGTTTTTTCTTTTGGAGAGCTAGAAAGGATTCGAACCCCGACCCCAGACTCAGAAGTGGTGGAAGCGTTTTACCTACTAAGGTCTAGTAAAAAAATTTTCAAGTAGTATTTTTTCAATTAATAATTATGAGAATTATTATATTTACTTACAAGGGTTTACAGACGGAATGATTTTAAAGGAAAACTTTAGAAATAGATAATTAAAAAGAGAAGATATCCTCTCTTTATTTAATTTATATAATTCATAATGTCTCCTGGTTGACATTTTAAGAATTCACAAATTTTATCTATACTATTTGTTTCTATATTTTCTCCATTCTTCATCTTATTGATAGTATTAGGATGAACATGGCATAAAATGTATAGTTGACTAGGTTTAATATTTTTTTCTTTTAACATTTTCCATAATCTATTGTAAACTATCATTAGTATCACCTCACTAGAATAATAACATAACCATTTTCATTTATCAATAGAAAAATACACAAATTTGTATATTAATACACTATATTCATAAAAAAGTATTAACTTTATATTTTATAGAGTATCATTATACATTATAAAACATAAAGGCAATAAAAAATATTTTAATATAGGTAAGAAAAAAATGAATGAAATTGGAAAAGATATTCGTTTTTATTAATTAGAAAAAGAAGTATATGGATTAGTATGTGCTTTAGGTTGTAGTATCTTAAAATCCATTTTAGAAAATCAAGATAGACAACTAATGCAAAATAGAGACAAAAAAGAATATTGTCATAAAGGATATAGAAAAAATACAATTAAAACTATTATTGGAGAAGTTGAATATAATAGAGCAATCTATTTGAAAGAAAATAAAACAACATACTTGATAGATACCAATTTTGGTATTCAGACTTATGGTAAAATTTCGGCTAATTTAGCTGAGGTAGCATTGAATATTTCATATAGAAAAGCAAAAAAAGCTATACAAAATACTACTAATTCTATAATAAGCCATCAGACATTAGATCAATTAGTTTGGAAAGTTGGAAAAGTAATAGAAAAAAGGAAAATGAAGAAATAAAATTTATTAATGGAAAAGTTATCGGCAATAATCCTAAATTAAAAGAATTATTAAAATTAGCAGAGCCAACAGCCCTTATGTATAGATAAATAGGGGGTTGGGGTCACATATTAAAAAAAGATAAAAAATTGCCCATATTTACTTGACACATACTGGTGAATAAATTTTTATAAATAAATTGCGAAATTTTAAAGTTCTAGAAAATAAATAGATATAAAATGCGTAAAAAATATTTTTTCTCCCAACAAAAGTGCTAGAAATAAGCATTTTCGTTTGGAGACCATATTCCATTTTCTAAATTTTCACCCAAATATAAAAAAGGTTATTTCTTTTAGAGTAGTCTTGAAAAACATTTTATTTAATGATAAAATCCCATCAAATAATGTAATAATATTTACACGAAGGGAGGGGATGAAAATGGATAATAAAAAGCAAAGAGAACCTATTTCTCTGGTATGGATTGCAATGCTTATTATAGGTACAATCATTACTCTTATGTCATTTGTTGTATTATCTTTAGCCAAAATCGACAATTCTGAACACAGTATATTAGTATTACCATTTTTAATAATAGGTATCATTTTAACGATTTGTGGACTAATAGCACTAGTCTATAATATGATTACTAAAAAAACACTAGATTCTAGAATAACAAGATGTGTAATATTGGAAATAATTGGATGTTTTTGGGTGATAATGCCTATTGTGTTATATGTATCTGAAAAATCGTTAGCATATTTATCTCTTATATTATTTGCTATAATATTCATTGTTGAAGGGATAAGAATAACAATCAATTCTTTTAAAGATAAACATCAACTAGAAAGAATTAGAAAACAAAAACAATTATCTGGATATAAGGGACTAACTGCGGTTTCATGGTGGTTTGCTTATCTATTGGTTCTAATCGGATTAGCATTGACTATATATTGCAACTTGATAATATATCGCATTATTGGCATAGTGTGTATACTTTTAGGATTACTATGCTATGTGAAAAAAATAATTTTTTACATTAAATATAATATGAGTAAAGAAAGGAAAAATTGATATGATAATACAAATGATACAAGAACATGCTCCAGCTGAACATGCACAATCTTATATAGAATACAGTTTTTTTCAAGGAGATAACAAAATAGCCAGCTTTTTTGCACCTAATCCACCTTTACTTAGATTGGATACTGGACTTGAAAATGCATTTACTGCTGATTATAAAGGGCAAAAAGATATTAAAATTAAAGTAGAAAAAAATAATGAATGTCCATCTGGATATACTGAAAAAATGTTAGTATATTCTTTTAAAGAGGATGACGGAACAAAAAAAGCTATTTCTAAGTATAGTTATAATTACTATGAAGCTAATAGTAACCAAAAAATAGGAGCGCTATCTTACATAACCATATGTCCACCAAAGAAAAATCTTTTTGATGTATTTAGATCTTATGAATACCAATCTTTAAATTATTGTGGTAATATTTATGATTTATATCATGTTATAGCTGGTAAAGATGGCATATTTTATTGTGTACATATGAATAATGAATTAGTAGCTATGGTACATAAACATAATCAAGTAATTAATTTTAAAGATAATTATACTATTTATGCCAATAATAATATTGATATAGATGCTCTATGTTTAATAGCATCGCATTTTGATTACGCAAATTATGAAGAAGCAATGCCACAAGATCAATATAATGTAAAAAATTATGCTCCTGTAAATACTGAATTTAGAAAATCAGTATTAGAAAAGTATGATCCAACATTTATTCAAAAAATTATTGATTTAGAAAACCAATAATTCAAATCGTTTTTTTTAGAAAATTTTTTATAATAAAAATTTATATGACTAAAAAAGTAAAAATAATGTTATTAATGCAATTTATTGCATTAAATAAATTGCGAATTTCTAAAGTCCTAGAAAATAAATAGATATAAAATGCGTAAAAAATATTTTTCTCCCAATAAAACTGCTAGAAATAAGCACTTTCGTTCGGAGACCATATTCCATTTTCTAAATTTCCACTCAAATATAAAAAACAGATAAAACCGTTGATAAATCAACATACTTTCGATATAATATATTAACCAAAAACAAAATCGAAAGGGGTTTTACCTATGGCTATGATACCACGAATAAGTATTTTTGACAATACCGAAATTTCACAAAATATTAATATGTCACCTACTATCCAGTTAAGTCAATAACTTTTGGCTCATAAAAATAAATACTGTAAGGTTTCTAATTATAACCTTACAGTATGTTTCTGTTTTCCCTTTTTATGATTTAATCACTATTTTTTGGCCTGGATAAATTAAATTTGCATTAGAAATGTTATTATCTTTTACTAGCTTAGCAACTGTTGTATTATACTTAGAAGCAATCTCAGATAACGTATCTCCACTTTTTACAGTATAAGTTCTACTAGTATTTTCTCCTAATAGCTCATTTACTTTTTCTTGTACTGCATCATAATTATAGCCTTCTGCTTCTAGTTTTTCTTTACGGTCTGTTCCATTTCCATATTTGCCTGCAATTACTTCTTTTGCTACCTCTGTTACAGATTTAGATGCATTTGATAGCAAAATTTCATTTACTCTATCTTGTACTGCATTATAGTCATAGCCTGCCTTTTGTAAGGCTTGTTTTCTTTGTGTTCCATCTCCCCATTTTCCATCAATTACTTCTTGGGCTAATTGATCAATGGACTTATCCTCTTTTGGTGGATCTGAATTTTGAATTATATCTTCGTTGTATAAATAATTCATGTCTACTCTTCCTGAAATGCCTTCAACACTTCCATCACTTGTATATTGCCAAATATCATAGTCTGAAATTTGTGGTTTATCCACTTCATATTGAGCAATCCAAATGCTTGCATTTCCATCAAGTTTAGAAACATCGATATAGTTTTTAAACCAATTTGCATTTGCATAAACTCCTGCATCATAGCCTTCTTCTTTCATTAATTTTGCAAATTCAATACATAAATTGGTTAATGCTGTTTTTCCTTCGGCAGTTAAAGTTTTATCTTCCATATCTAAATAAATTGGTAATTGTATCTGCTTATTGCGTAAATGATTAAGAACATGTTTTACGCCTTCTCTTAATGCTTCTATGGAATTACAATAATTATAAACGTAAATTCCTACTGGAATTTTATTTTTAGTACACCCTTCATAATTTTTCTCAAATTTACTGTCTACATCATTTTCATCTGTATCATAAATGTTACCTAATTTGATGATAGCAAACTGAACCCCATTTGTTTTTGCTTCTTCCCAGTCTATATCTCCTTGATAACCTGAAACATCAATTCCTTTTAACATTTATTTTTCCTCACTTTCTTTTTTCTTGTATTTATTGCTGGAGATTACTAATACTGCTCCTAAAAACGTATCAATTGCCATGATAGTGCCACTGATTTGTTCTCCAAAAGGTAAATTCCAAATTCCAGCAATGGACAAGTATAATGTTGCAATCGCTGGTAAAATAATTTGTGCGACAAATTTTAAAATATCATATATTTTATTAGACATTTTTGCCCCTCCTCTTTTTATTATATGTTTTTGTTCTTATTTTTGTTTCTATTTTCATGATAAAATCTTACAGCTAACTATGATATCTCCTAAATACTTGATTTTTGTTCTATTTTATGTTATACTTACATATACTGTATATTATACTACATCATGAAGGAGGTTCGTCCACAATGACGGAAAAGCTAGACAAACTAGATGGTGTCACCATCGTGCGGGTAATTAAAGGCGAAGAGTGGAAAAAAATGGAGGCTCGGTGTCCTCTGTACAAGAATCACACCTGCCCTTACCCGAAAACCTGTGATGGTTTTCAGAGAAAATGCACTCACTGGGAAAAGGTGAGTGGACGTTAATTCCTCAAAAAAGCGACTCTAAACTAAGAGTCGCTTTTATTTTATGCATTTTTCCAAAATGCTTTGTATGCACGATATGCTTCATATAAATCCAGTTTACTTGTTACCTCATATGGAGCATGCATCGAAAGCACTGGAACGCCACAATCAATTACTTCCATTCCTTTATTTGCTAAAATATAGGCTATGGTACCTCCGCCTCCAAGATCCACTTTTCCAAGTTCTGCAATTTGATAACGAATATCATTTGTCTCAAAAATTCTCCTAACTTCTGCCACAAATTCTGCATTGGCATCAGACGCACCTGATTTCCCTCTAATACCAGTATATTTATTAAGTCCTACACCTCTTCCTAAATAAGAAGCATTGTTTTTTTCTGATACACTTGCATAAATTGGGTCAAGTCCTGCATCTACGTCTGCTGATAACATTTTGGACTTACAGTATACTTTTTCTAATAGGTTTGCTTGATTGTTCCCCAATTTATTTAAAATTTCCGACATAAAGTAGTCAAATACATGCGATTCCATTCCTGTATTTCCCATACTTCCTATTTCTTCTTTGTCGGAAATAAGGCAGATTGCTGTTTTTTCTGGATTTTCAATATTCATTAACGCTGTTAAAGAAGTATAAACGCAGATTTTATCATCTTGTCCATATCCTGCTATCATGCTATGATCAAATCCCATACTTTTGCATGGCATTGCAGGTACTAATTCGATTTCAGAACTTAATAAGTCTTTTTCTGTAATTCCATACTTTTCGTGCAATATTGCTAACATATTTAATTTAACTTTTTCAGAAACATCTGCATCAAAAGGAATACTTCCAATTAATAGATTTAAATCTTCTCCCTCAATTCCGTCTGCTAGCTTCTTCTTCATTTGCTCTTGTGCTAGATGTGGTAATAAATCTGTAATAGTAAAAATTGGGTCATCTTCATTTTCTCCAATATTAATAGAAATTGTTTCTCCATTCGTTTTTACAATCACTCCATGGATGGCAAGTGGAATAGCAGTCCATTGGTATTTTTTGATTCCTCCATAATAATGTGTTTTAAAATAAGCAAATTCACTATCTTCATATAAAGGGTTTGGTTTTAGATCTAATCTTGGAGAATCAGCATGTGAACCAATAATATTAACTCCTTCTTCAATTGGTTTTGTTCCAATTATTGCTAAATACATACTTTTTCCACGGTTATTATAATATACCTTATCTCCTGGTTTTAAACTTTTACAATTTTCAATATCTTCAAAACCATTTTCTTCTGCTATTTTCTTAGAATTTATGATGATTTCTCTTTCTGTTTTTGATTGATTCATATAATTCATATACCCTTTTGCATAGTCAAAAATAGCTTGTTTTTCTTCTGGTGTTTTAGCATTCCAGCCATTTTCCTTTTTATGAAATAATTTTTCTTTTAATTCTTCAGCTTGTTTTTTTTCCATCTATTTTTTTCTCCTTTCCAAATTTCCTATTTATTGTATCATATTATTTTAATTTTAGAATACCCATTTTCTTAAAATTTATGAATCTTTAGCATATTTTTGGAATAGATACATAATAATTTAATGAATTTCTATTTACTTTTTTATGAATTTGTAGTTTAATCCTAAATTTGACAGTTATAAAAGAGTAAAAGACTGATAACCTTTGATATACAAGGCTTTCAGTCTTTAATAGTTTGTTGAAAAAATGCGTACCTAAATCATTTTCTTGTTTTTGATAAAATTT